>CAZKMN010000032.1:0-12452 GCA_964553905.1 uncultured Oscillibacter sp. | reverse complement strand
TCTCTTGAATATCCCATTATAGCATAGGTTTCCCCCCTTTCACAAGCCAAATTCCTATTTCAAACTTCAAAATTGCGCTTGGGTGGTTGACAGCATCCCCTTTTTGTCATAAAATAAAAATCAACAAGTGAATAACGTCCGGTAGGTAAGGCTACCACAGGGATATGGATCGCTGCCGCAGAGTGATGGAGACATCATGAGAGGGTTTGAACAGGCGATATCGAACACTAAGGTATCATCTAATGCGATTTCACCGCCTTGTGAGGCTAAAGCTTGAACGGTTGGGAAGACTGGCGGTATTGGCGAGTTTTCCGGCATGAGAAGATTTTTCTTCAATCGAACCGGACGGGACGATTGGAGATTTTTTTATCCATTTTTTGTCTGTTTTCCCCATGGAAGTTTAAAAAATCCTGACCACGACAACTTGCCATTTTATCTTGTGACACCAATTCCCGCGCAGGCGGGAGCACTTCGGAAAGGAGGACGCGCAGATGTTTGAATTTGAAAACGAACGGACAGAGCTCTTGGAAAAAGTTGAGGAATATGTGGGGCGAAAACGCTATGCCGAGCTGCGCGACCTGCTGCTGACCATGGAGGCGCCGGACATTGCCCGCATATGCGAGGATCTGGACGAGCAGCGTCTGCCGCTGGTTTTTCGTCTGCTGCCCAAGGAGCAGGCGGCCGAGGTCTTCGTGGAGCTGGATTCCGACCAGCAGGCCATGCTGATTCGCGGGTTTTCCAACACAGAGCTGAAAGAAGTGCTGGACGAGCTATATCTGGACGACACCGTAGACATCGTGGAGGAAATGCCAGCCAACGTCGTCAAGCGGATTTTGATGCATTCCGATCCGGACATGCGAAAGAGCATCAACGAAATTTTAAAATACCCGGAGGATTCCGCAGGCAGCATCATGACCACGGAATTTGTGGACTTGCAGGCCACCATGACGGTGGAGGACGCTTTCAAGCGCATCCGCCGCACCGGTCCCGACAAGGAAACCATCAATATCTGCTACGTCATTGAAAAAAACCGGAAGCTGATCGGTCTTGTCTCCATCCGCACGCTGCTGCTGGCGGAGGAGGACGACATCATCGGCGAGATCATGGAGCGCAACTTCATCTCCGTGCAGACGCTGGACGACCAGGAGATCGTGGCCCGCGCGCTGAGTAAATACGACTTTTTGGCCCTGCCGGTGGTGGACACGGAAAACCGGCTGGTGGGCATCGTCACGGTCGACGACGCCATGGACGTTTTGCAAGATGAGGTCACGGAGGATATTGAAAAGATGGCGGCTATGCTGCCCTCCGACAAGCCCTATCTGAAAACCAGCACGATGGAGACGTTCAAGGCCCGCATTCCGTGGCTGCTGCTCTTGATGATCTCGGCCACCTTTACCGGGCAGATCATCTCAAGATTTGAAAACGCGCTGGCAGCCGCCACCATTCTGACCGCCTATATTCCCATGCTGATGGACACCGGCGGAAATGCCGGCTCTCAGGCCAGCGTCACCGTGATCCGCGGCATCTCCCTGAATGAAATTGAGTTTTCTGACCTGATGCGCGTTGTCTGGAAGGAGATCCGTGTAGCCGTGGTCTGCGGCGCAACGCTGGCAGCGGCAAACTTCATAAAGCTCATGCTCGTAGACCGCATGCTCTTCCACAATCCGCTGGTCACGCCCACCGTGGCTCTCGTGGTGTGCGGCACGCTGGTTTGCACCGTGTTTTGCGCCAAACTGGTAGGCTGTATGCTGCCGCTGCTGGCAAAAAAAATCGGCTTCGACCCGGCAGTGATGGCCTCGCCGTTTATCACCACCATTGTAGACGCCATTTCCCTTTTGATCTATTTCCAGTTTGCCAGCATGATTTTGGGACTGTAACTTCTCCAATTGAAAAGAGGGCGCTGCCGCATGGAAGCGGCAGCGCCCTTAATTTATTCGCTCAAAATCCTATGTGTGGTCTTTTTGCGAAAGCTCCGCCCAGCGGCGATGCCTCCGCAGAGATTCTCACTGAGGCATCGTCTGGACCACGCCGCGCACGCAGTCCACGGAAACCATGACCCCGTCCTCCATTGTCCGCGTGGCTCCCGCCGCGCCCACAATGACCGCCTTGTCCAGCGTCAGTCCCACCGTGGCGGCATGGCTGTTCACGCCGAATTCCTCGCTGATGACCGCCGCCGCCTGCCGGATATAGGGCAGCAGCTCGTTGCAGGTATAGGGCACCACCAGCACGTCGCCGGGGTGGAATTTCGCAGCCACTTCATCCAGCGACCGGCACACGCACAGAGGGCCGGAGGCGTTATTGCTCCCCACGCCCACCGCGTTGAGCAGCGACCCGCCCACCAGATGGACCTTAATCATATTCGTGGTCCCGGACACGCCCACCGGCACGCCGGCTGTGACCACCACCAGATCGCCCTGCTTCACCAGTCCCGCCTGCTCCGCCGCCCGGACGGAGAAGTCCACCAACTCATCGGTATTGCTGGCATAGGGCATCATCAGCGGCACCACGCCCCAATAAAGCGCCATCTGGCGGCGCACCTGCTCGTCCAGCAAAAGCGCCACCACCGTAGTGCTGGGATGGAAGCGGCTGACCAGCCGGGCGGTGGTTCCGCTCTGGCTGACCGTGAGAATGGCGTCCGCGCCGATATCCTGCGCCGTGGTGCAGGCGGCGTGGGCGGTCGCCGCGGCAATGGACAGGCGGCTTTCGCCCAGCACATTACGCATCCGCTTGGAATAGTTGATGTCGCCCTCCGTCCGCAGCGCGATGGCGTCCATGGTCTTGACAGCCTCCACCGGGTATTTGCCCGCGGCCGTCTCGCCCGAGAGCATAATGGCCGAGGTGCCGTCATAAATGGCGTTGGCCACGTCGGTGATTTCCGCACGGGTAGGCCGGGGATTTTCCATCATGGAATCCAGCATCTGCGTGGCGGTGATGACCGGCTTTCCGCAAGCAACGCACTGGGCGATCAGGTCCTTTTGAATGATGGGGATCTCCGTGAAATCGATCTCCACGCCCATGTCGCCACGAGCCACCATGATGCCGTCCGCCACAGCCAGAATCTCCGACACGTTGGAAACGCCCTCTTGATTTTCGATTTTGGCAATGATGCGGATATGAGAGCCCTGATGCTCCAAAACCCGGCGAATCTCCCGCACATCCTCGGCTGTGCGGACGAAGCTGGCGGCAATATAGTCAAAGCCCTGCTCCACGCCAAAGAGGATATCCTCCCGGTCCCGCTGGCTCATATAGGGCATTCCCAGCCGGACGCCGGGGACATTCACGCCCTTGTTGTTTTTCATGGTTCCGTCGTTCTCTACCCGGCAGCGCACGGTCATGGAGGTCGTTTCCAACACCGTGAGCCGCACCAGACCATCGTCCAGCAAAATGGTATTGCCGGCCTTCACATCCCCGGGCAGCTCGGCATAGGTGACGGCGCAGCGGGTGGCGTCTCCCACCACATCTTCAGTCGTCAGCGTAAATTCCGTCCCGGTTTTCAGCTCCACCGATCCGTTTTCAAAGGACTTGAGCCGAATTTCCGGCCCTCTTGTATCCAGCAGAGCCGCCACCGGCGCTTGCAGCTCTTCCCGCAGCGCCTTGAGCGCATCCAGACGAGCCTGATGCTCCGGATGGCTGCCGTGGGAGAAATTAAACCGGGCCACATTCATGCCCGCCTGCACCATTGCCCGCAAAACCCCGGGCTGGTCCGTGGCGGGACCCAGCGTGCACACAATCTTCGTTTTTCTCATTTTATGACCACCTTTCAACCGGGAAACAACCTTTATCGCTTTTCATTTTACCACAAATACGGCAGTCGAAACAGCTTCTCTTTGTAAAATTCAGAAAAAGAGAGGGGCAAAAGGCCCCTCTCCCGCCGTCAAATACCCAGCTTTGCCTTCAATGCGGAAATCATTTCCTGATACTCCTCCGGGGCCAGTACCACAGGCTCCGGATTGGTGATGGCAAAATTGCCGCCGAATTCAAAGCCGCCCTCGTACTTGGGAACAATGTGGAAATGGAGATGGGGGTTCGTATCACCAAAGGAGCCGAGATTGATCTTCGTGCAGCCCCAAAGCTCCTTGATCGCGCCGGAAGCCCGAGCCAGATCCTCCGCAAAATCGGCGGTTTCCTGAGGCGTACACTCGCAGAGCTCCTTCTTGTGATCCTTCAGAGCCAGCGCGCAGCGGCCCTTGTGCGCCTGATCCTTAAAAAGATAGAGCACGCCGGCTTTCATCTCGCCGACATAGAACATGATGGCCTCCCGACCCTCGTGATGTGCATCGCAGTAAAAGCAGCCCATGAGTAGTTCCTCCTGTTCAAATATGTGTGGGGGCGCTGTCCCCTTTTCTCTACCATACAACGAAAGCAGGCGTCACGTCAAGCGAAAATGTAAACGATTACTTTTTTCGGATAGACATTTTGCCGGAAACCGTGTATGCTAATTTCACATTGGATCTAAAGAAGGAGACTGACTATGAAATTGGGCATGGTGACAGACGCGCTTTCCTCCCTGCCGCTGGGGGAAGCCGCGGCAGTTTGCAGTCAGCTTGGGCTTTCACAGGTGGAGCTGGGCTGCGGAAATTGGTCCCCCGCTCCTCATGTAGATTTGGATCGGCTGACCTCTGACATTGGGGCGCGTCGAGAGCTGACTGACACGTTGGAATCCAACGGTCTGACGATCTCCGTGTTAAATTGCTCCGGGAATCCCCTGTTTCCCGGCAAAAAAGGGGAGCAGGACCGGGCCGTTGTAGAAAAAACCTTTTTGCTCTCCCAGCAGTTGGGGCTGAAAACCGTGGTCATGATGAGCGGGTTGCCCGCCGGATGTGCCGAGGACCGGACGCCCTCTTGGGTGGTGAGCTCCTGGCCCCCTGAGACGGCGGAAATTTTGCGTTATCAGTGGGACGTTGCCCTGCCACGCTGGGAGGCGCTAACCGCGCTGGCCCGCAGCTACGACATCGAGCGCATTGCGCTGGAGCTGCATGGCTGGCAGCTTGTATACAACGTGGAAACGCTGCGTCGGCTGCAAGGGACAGTTGGCACAATCGTGGGCGTCAATCTGGACCCCAGCCATCTTTTCTGGATGGGCGCAGACCCGCTGGAGGTGGCAAAAGCGCTGGGCGATTGCATCTATCACGTTCACATCAAGGATGTGCGTCAGGAGGTCGCCAGCGGCGTCAACACGCTGCTGGACACCAAGGACGTGCTGCAATTCGCCACGCGGTCGTGGAACTATGTCACCCCCGGTCGGGGCCATGACGAGAGATGGTGGGCTCAATTTTTGCAGACGCTGCGCTCCGTGGGCTATGACGGCCCGCTGAGCATTGAGCAGGAGGACTACACAATGCCCACCATGGACGCGCTGGAGCAGGCAGTTTCTCTGCTGCGACGGATTCGCGTCTGAGGCAATCAAAAAGCAGGCAGATCCCCAAGGGGATCTGCCTGCTTTTTCCTTTTCAGGCTGGCAGCAGCACTGTTGCCGCTCCCTTGACCATCCGATCCGCCGCCGAGACCAGCGCGTCCTTGGAAAGACGCATGTCCTGATCGAACCACTCCTTCATAAGCCCGATCAGGCCGTAGGTGATGAAGCTCAGCAGATAATCAAGCTGGTCCCGGGAGGCGGGGTGAAACCACGTCTCCGCCAGTCCCACACCGTTTCGATAGATGAGCTCCTGTAAGCGATCCACAAAATTGCTGGTGGAATTATTGACAAACAGGGCCTCGCAGATCTCCCGATGGGTCACAATGTCATCCAAAATCGGTTCAAACACCGGGCGCAGCGACCCGCCCGCCGCCGATTCCGCCATATGGACGTCGATGAGTGCCTGCGCCTCATTTAAAATATCCGTCTCCAGACTTCGCAGCAGCGCAGTGGTGTCAGGATAGTGGAGATAAAACGTGCCCCGATTCAAATCCATGCGATCCGTGATGTCCCGCACGGTGATCTCCGAAAAGCGCTTTTCCCCCATCAGAGCCAGCAGTCCCTCCTTGAGCAGCTTCCGGGAGCGGCGGGAGCGACGGTCGCCCTCCTGATTTTCCATGGCTGATTCCTCCTATACTAGACAAACTTGCAGATGTGTCGATTGCATTTTTGATCTGCCAGCATTATAATCTGCAACGTAAAATAAATCAACAATATTTTATTATTCAACATTTGTTGATAATCGAGAGGAGCAGTATCTATGAAATCCACACACCGTACCGGAACTCCGCGCCTGCGTGGTCGCCGCATGGCAGCCTTGACGCTGGCGGCGGCGCTTGCCGCCGGCATCCCGGTCGCCGCGGCAGAGCCGATTGGAAACGGCGTGACCCCCACCTATGACGAGGCCTATTACGCCACGCTGGATTATTACGGCAATCTCACCGAGGGCAGCGTGGTCAAGAGCTACACGCTCAACGGTGCAGCCACGCTGACCGACCACGGCGTTTACGATGAGGTGGTAAACCTCACGGACGGCACCGTTCCCCAGACAGCCGACGGGACGACGACCTTCCGTTTTGACGACAATTCCGCTCCCTCCCACTTCTATTTTGAGGGCAAAACCGCCGCTCCCTTTGAGGCCCTGCCTTGGACGCTGACTTTGTCCTACACGCTCAACGGCGTGCCGACCAAGGCGGAGGATCTGGCGGGCAAAACCGGCGTGGTGGAAATCAAGCTGGACATTGTCCCCAACGAAAAAGCCAGCGATTACGCCAAAAACAATTACACGCTGGAGGCCATGGCCCTGTTCAATCAGGACGACATTCTCTCGCTGGAAGCCCCCGGCGCGCAGGTCCAACTGGTGGGCAATCTGCGGGCGGTGCTGTTTTTGGCGCTGCCCGGCGAGGAGCAGCACTTCACCATCCGGGTGGGTGCGGACAGCTTCACCTTTGACGGCATGACCTTTTTGATGGTCCCCGCCACGCTCTCCCAGCTTGACGAAATCTCCAAGCTCAGCGAGCGCAAGGACGATCTGGAGGAAAACTACGACAAGCTCAGCGACAGTCTCGACACCTTATTAGACGCAGTCAGCGGCATGAGCGGCAGTCTCTACGCCACCGCCAACGGCCTCGACCAGCTCAACACCGCCCGGGGCACCATCTCCGGCGGAAAGGGGCAGGTCTATACGGATCTGGACGTGGCGCTGGGTGATCTTCAAAACATCGCCACAGCTTTGGAGCCGTTGGAGGGGCATCTGGAAACCGCCTCTCAGGCCATGACCGACATCAACGAGGACATTAGCGCTCTTTGTGACAAGGCCGTGAGTTTGAAAACACAGCTGACAGATCTCAGGGACGCGTTGGATGATCTGGACGAAGATCTGGAGAACCTTCAAAGTGGCAAGGGTAGTCTTGGTGCTCTGCGAATTGATCTGAACGATCTGGGCAAGGCCTGCGATGGGCTGAAGTCCGTTTTCAACGGCATGAACAGCAGCCTTTCCGATATGAACAGTCTGGTCGGAGGATTAAGCGGCACCGACGAAATTAAAATTGACGGCATGACTGTGGGGCAAATTCAAGGTCTTGTCCAGCAAGTCAATGATGCGCACAGTCAGTACGAGGGGTACTTGGCGCAAAACGGACTGGCCGAGGAGCAGCTCCCCTTTAAGGCGTTTTTGATGGGCACCGGAAAAACAGAAGAGGACGCCGATGACGCCGTTGCGCTCTATGAAAAGGCCCAAAACGCAGAATTCAAAGCACAGATCGAGCAAGCCCAATCCATTAACGAGCTTTTAGAGAAAATCGGCATGACTGTCAGCGATATGAAAAAGCTAGTGAGCCTGCTGGACAGCTCCACCTCTCCGCTCCTCACCCAGCTTTCCAAGCTCTGCTACGCACTGGGCAGCGACGGTCTTTCCGGCACGCTGGACACCCTGCTCTATCATGCCGACAGCACGTTGGACAACGTGCGGGATTTAGGCGACGTGATCGACGAAAGCGCCCAGAAGCTCTCGGACGCGCTGGATCTGTTGTCCGATTTGAATACCACGGTCAACGCATACATTCCCAAGGCTCAGCAGGCTTTAGCGGATGGCAAAACACTTGCTGCCGCCGCCACAGCGGGCACAAAGGACCTGCATACATTCCTCACCAGCTTGGAAACGCTCATGAAGCAAAGCGGCGGGCAGTTGGATTCCGGCACGAAGCAGACGCTGGAGGGGCTCTCTGCCACGCTGCGAAAAGCGGCCTCCAGTCTCTCCACCACGGGCGATGTGAAAAGTGCAAAAAACAACATCAGCGATATCATTGAGGACACTTGGAACGACTACACCGGCGATGTGAACAACCTTTTGAACATGGATTCCACCGCCAAGGCCGTCTCTTTGACCTCCAGCGAAAACCCATCCCCCACCACGGTTCAAATCCTCATCCGCTCTCAGGAAATCAAGGAGCAGGAGCTGGAGGAGCCGGAGACGAAAAAAGCAGCGGCGGACAACGGCACCTTCTGGAGCCGTGTCGCGCAAATGTTCCGGGACTTCTGGCACGCCATTACCGGAATTTTCCACTAAACTCGAAACGGAAGGTGTGTTCCCTTGATTGAAAAAATCGCACGCGGACTGACCCGCAAGCCCAGACTGGTGGCCCTGATTGCAGCTTTGCTGCTGATCCCCTCTCTGATGGGCGTTGCCGCCACACGCATCAATTACGATATCTTATCCTATCTGCCGCAGGATCTGGAATCCTCTCAAGGCGAAAAGCTGCTGGAGGAGCCCTTTCAAATGGCCGCCACCAGTATGCTGATCGTGGAGGACATGCCCGCGGGCTGGTCCAACGAGTTGATTAACGCCATTGAAAAGGTCCCCGGCGTATCCAACGCAATCTGGATCAGCAATCTGGTGGGCATCCAAATTCCCACGGACATGATTCCGCCCAGTTTCCGGGACATGTTCTTCTCCGGAAATGCCACCATGATGGTCATTCAGTACAGCAACCCCGGCGCGTCCGATGAAACCATGGAGGCCATCGACAACGTGCGCGCCGTCTGCAACGAAAAGTGTTTTTTAGCCGGCTTTTCCGTGGTCATCAAGGATACCCGGGATCTGATGGACAAGGAGCTGCCCACCTTTGTGGGGCTGGCCATCCTTTTGGCGCTGGTCGCCATGCTGCTGACGCTGGAATCCAGCGTTTTGCCCCTCATCTTCCTGACCAGCATCGGTCTTGCCGTCATCTATAACTTCGGCTCCAATATTTTCTTAGGCGAGATCTCGTACATCACAAAAGCCATCGCGGCGGTTTTGCAGTTGGGCGTCACCATGGACTACTCCATCTTCCTCTACCGCCGCTACGAGGAAGAGCGCAACAACTACGACGACAACCGGGACGCCATGGCGCAGGCCATCGTCGCCGCCTTCCGCTCCCTCTCCGGCTCCAGCCTCACCACCATCGCGGGCTTTCTGGCGCTGTGCTTCATGCGCCTGACGCTGGGACGCGACATCGGCATCGTCATGGCCAAGGGCGTGGTGCTGGGCGTAGCCACCGTTATTTTGGTGCTGCCCAGTCTGGTGCTGATTTTCGACAAACAGATCACCCGCCACCTGCACAAAACGCTGATTCCGAACTTTGACAGGGTAAACAGCTTCATTCTCCGCAATCGGAAAAAGCTGGTGGCGCTTTTTTTGTTCCTCTTTATCCCAGCAATTTACGCAGAAAACCACGCGCAAATTTATTACAAGCTGGATGAATCCCTGCCCCGGGATTTGCCGTCCATTGTCGCCAACCAAAAGCTGAAGGATGACTTTGACATGGCGACCTCCCACTTCGTCCTGATCCGGGACGATGTGTCCGCCACCGACATGAACGACATGGAAACAAAGATCGACGCCGTCCCCGGCGTCACCTCGGTCGTCTCCTATCACGGCATGCTGGGCACGGGAATCCCCGATTTCTTTATTCCAGAAGAGATCAAGGAAATGCTCAAGCAGGGCGGCTATCAAATGCTGATGATTAACTCCAGCTATGAGCCCGCCACCGACGAGGTTGCCACACAGCTGGACGCTCTTAGCGGAATCCTGAAGTCCTACGATCCCGCCGCCATGATTACCGGCGAGGGCGCCATGTACCGCGATTTGATCGATACCAGCACGGTGGATTTCTCCGTGACCAACTACATCTCCATCGCCGCCATCTTCCTCATCATCGCGTGGGTCTTTAAATCCCTCTCCATCCCCGTGGTGCTGGTAGCCACCATTGAGCTGGCCATCTTCATCAATCAGGGCATCTCCTACTTCACCGGCGCATCTACGCCGTTCATTGCCCCCACTGTCATCAGTTGCGTGCAACTGGGCGCCACGGTGGACTATGCCATTTTGATGTCCTCCCGGTTTCAGGAGGAGCTGCGAAACGGAAAGGATCGAAAAGAGGCCATCCTCATTGCGGCGGATTCCTCCGATGCATCCATCATCACCAGCTCTCTGGTGCTCTTTTGCGCCACGCTGGGCGTCTCCTTTGTCTCGTCCATCGACCTGATCGGCGCTATTTGCATCATGCTGGCCCGGGGCGCTCTCATTTCTGCGCTGGTGAGTATCTTCATCATGCCCGCTGTTCTCTGCGTCTGCGAGCCGATTTTTGCCAAGACCACCCTTCACTGGCGGACTATGCCGCCGGTCAAGCCGGCCAAAAAGCTTTGCTTGGGCAAGCAGTCCGCCAAGGCGCTGACGTCCGGTGCGGATGGCAAGGCAGACGTCTCCGCTGCGTCCCGTGAGCAGGCCGAGAAGACAAGTGGGTCCGCCCCCACGAATGATACTCCAACGGACGACACTCTAGTGGACGATACCAAAACGGACGATACCCCAACGCCCGCTGGCAAATCCTGAGTACGACCAGCCACACGGGTTGTGGTTGCGGCCCAACACTCTCACGCCTGCGTACAAATCCTGAGCCGCCTCAAACGGCAAAACGTTGCATGCTTTTAAAAAGCCAATGGAATCAGCCGTGACAAAACGCCCCCTGATGTAGTTGTTTTTCTACATCAGGAGGCGTTGGCATCTGGTTTTACAGTCAAGGGCCGTGCCGTAAAAAGGCGAAATGGCACCGCTTTCGCCGCGCCATTTCGCCTTTTGAGGTCCCGCAAAGAGGCCTTTTGTTCTGCTGTCACAAATCAAACCATTTGTGCACGGCAAAAATTTTAATTGAAATTAGGCTTCCAGATTCTTTCCGGTTTCCTTGCTGAACACATGGGCCACATTGCCGCCAAAGGTAAAGGCAATGGGGCTTCCGATGGAGAAATCCACCGGATTCACGCCGCGGAGATCCATGGTCTGGACAATGATAATCATGTCCCTGCCGCAGGCGTTGATGTGCAGGTGCACCGCAGAGCCCATCATTTCGCTGACGTCCACGGTTCCGTGGATCATCTCCTCGCCGTCTCCGGCCAGCATGATGTGCTCCGGTCGAACACCCAGCGTGATCTGCTGGGGCTGGACATTGTGCGCCGCCAAATTTGCCTGTTTTTCATCAGACAAAACGATTTGCGCGTTTTCCAGCTTAACAACGTATTTTCCATCCACTTTGGACAGCTCTGCATCGTAGAAGTTCATCTGCGGCATTCCGATGAAGCCCGCCACGAAAAGGTTCGCCGGATGGTCAAAGACCTGCTGAGGCGTTCCGATCTGCTGGATGACGCCGTCTTTCATGATGACGATGCGGTCGCCCAAAGTCATGGCCTCGGTCTGGTCATGGGTCACATAAATAAAGGTGGTATCGATGCGCTGGCGCAGCTTGATGATCTCAGCGCGCATCTGGTTGCGTAGCTTGGCGTCCAGATTGCTGAGCGGTTCGTCCATCAAAAAGACCCGAGGGTCCCGGACGATGGCCCGGCCGATGGCCACGCGCTGTCTCTGGCCGCCAGAAAGGGCCTTGGGCTTGCGGTCCAGATACTGGGTGATGTCCAGAATCTCCGCCGCCTCACGCACCTTTTTATCAATGACGGCCTTATCCACCTTTTTCAGCTTCAGGGAAAACGCCATATTCTCATAGACGGTCATATGGGGATAGAGTGCGTAGTTCTGGAACACCATGGCGATGTCCCGGTCCTTGGGCGCCACGTCGTTCATGAGCTTTCCGTCGATGTACAGCTCGCCGCCGGAGATCTCCTCCAGTCCGGCTACCATGCGAAGTGTGGTGGACTTTCCGCAACCGGAAGGGCCGACAAGAACGATGAATTCCTTGTCCGCGATGGTCAGGTTAAAGTCCTGAACTGCCAGCACGCCCTCCTCCGTGATTTGAAGGTTGCACTTCTTTTCCGCTTCACCCTTCTTGGGCTTTTTTTCCTTGGTGGTGTTGGGATAGACCTTCTTGATGTTTTTCAGGATCACTTCTGCCATAGCTTCTGACTTTGACAGCACCGCCTCCGCGCATGCTGCCTTGCGATCGGACGCCAGTCGCCTCCGACGCTTTACGGCAGGTCTCCACACTGCCGCACCGCAAGTCCAGCGGTTATTTCCTCCTTTTTTTCGTCTCGGCCGCCAAGAAGTGGAGTG
>CAZKMN010000031.1:0-12474 GCA_964553905.1 uncultured Oscillibacter sp. | reverse complement strand
TGGAGGCGGACGCTGAGGAACTGAAAGACATCGACCGCCGGGAGGATCTGCACGAATGACAGGAAGGTGGGATCATGAAAGAAAATTATACATTTACAGTAAACGGAATCGAGCGCACGACCTGCGAGGACAAGCCGCTGCTGCGATATCTGCGGGACGATCTTCATCTTCATTCCGTCAAGGACGGATGCAGCGAGGGCGCCTGCGGCACCTGCACGGTTTTGATCGACGGAAAACCCACCCGGGCCTGTATCCCCCAAACCGACAAGCTGGAGGGGAAGGAGATCGTGACTGTCGAGGGGCTCACCCCCTTTGAACAGGAGGTCTATACCTACGCATTCGGCGCTGCGGGAGCTGTCCAGTGCGGCTTTTGCATTCCGGGCATGGTCATTTGCGCGAAAGCGCTGTTGCGTGAAAACCCCAATCCCTCCCGGGCGGAGGCGGCTTTTGCCATCCGCAATCAAATTTGCCGATGCACGGGATACGTCAAGATCATCGACGCCATTTTGCTGGCGGCGGAGGTCCTGCGCGCCGGCGTAGTCCCCGCGCAGCCCACCGACTGGTCCCTTGGCCAGCGTGTACCCCGGGTGGATGTGCAGGAAAAGGTCACCGGAACCGGCGTGTATCCCGATGACATCTATCTGGACGGCATGGTTTACGGCAGCGCGGTTCGCAGCGCATATCCCCGTGCTCGCGTGCTGGCAATCCACACGGAGGAAGCGCGTGCGCTGCCCGGCGTGGTCTGCGTGCTGACGGCGGCTGATGTGCCCGGCAATAATAAGGTGGGGCATCTGGCAAAGGACTGGGACACCATGATTGCCGTGGGGGACATCACCCACTATTTGGGCGACGCCATCTGTCTGGTGGCGGCGGAAACACCGGAAATTCTGGCTAAGGCCAAGGCTCTGGTGCGGGTAGACTATGAGGAATTGCCCATGGTCCGCAGCCCCAAAGAGGCCATGCTGCCCGATGCGCCGCTGGTTCATCACTCAGGCAATCTGCTGACCCATAAGCATATTCAGCGCGGAAATCCTGCGGAGGCCATTGCAAAATCCCGTCATGTGCTGACGCAGCATTTTTCCACGCCTTGGACGGAACACGCGTTTTTGGAGCCGGAGTGCGCCGTGGCGGTCCCAGAGGGGGACGGCGTTTTGGTGCTCTCCACGGATCAGGGCGCGTATGATACCCAGCATGAGATCATGGGGATGCTGGGCTTGCCCGCAGAAAAAGTGCGGGTCCAAAACCAACTGGTGGGCGGCGGCTTTGGCGGCAAGGAGGACGTGACGGTCCAGCATCATGCCGCGCTCATCGCCTACCTCACCAAGCGGGCTGTCAAGGTGAAGCTGACGCGGGGAGAGAGCTTGCTCATCCACCCCAAGCGCCATCCCATGGAGATGGAGTTTTCCATCGGCTGCGATGAAAACGGCATCATTCAGGGCGTGGCTGCTGAGGTCATTGCTGATACCGGCGCCTATGCCTCTTTGGGCGGCCCGGTGCTGGAACGAGCTTGCACCCATGCTGCCGGCCCCTATAACTATCAGAATTTTGAAATCGACGGTTGGGCCTATTACACCAATAACCCGCCTGCGGGAGCGTTCCGCGGCTTTGGCGTGACCCAGACCTGTTTTTGCATTGAGACGCTTTTAAATCAAATGGCGGACTTGGTTGGGATTACCCCGTGGGAGATTCGCTATCGGAATGCGATCCGCCCCGGTCAGGAGCTGCCAAACGGCCAGATCGTGGATGCATCCACTGGCCTTGTGGAAACGCTGGAGGCCGTGAAGCCCTACGTGGACGCCGGAAAATATGTGGGTCTGGCCTGCGCTATGAAAAATGCAGGCGTGGGCGTGGGAATCCCCGATACCGGACGGGTCCGTCTGGTGGTCGACGAAGGGAAAGTCCGCATTTTTGCCGGAGCCTCCTGCATCGGACAGGGCCTTGGCACCGTGCTGACGCAGATGGTCTGCGACCAGACGGGGTTGCCCCGGGAGGCGGTCGTTTACGAGCGCTCTAATACGTACTGTGCGCCGGATTCCGGCACTACTTCCGGCTCCCGCCAGACGCTTTTCACCGGCGAGGCCTGCCGCAGAGCCTGTCAGGATCTGCGAGATGCTGTAAAGGGAAAAGACATTGCAGCGCTGAACGGACAAGAGTTTTATGGCGAATATTTAGGCAAAACAGATCCGCTGGGCGCGGATGTTCCGAATCCGATTAGCCATATCGCGTACGGCTATGCCACGCAGGTGTGTATTTTGGAGGAAGACGGAACCATTCAACAGATTGTGGCGGCTCACGATGTGGGCAAGGCCGTGAACCCCAACAGCGTAGAGGGACAGATCGAAGGCGGCGTGGTCATGTCCATGGGCTTTGCCCTGACGGAGCGCTATCCCCTGACGGATTGCAAGCCTACTGCAAAATACGGCACGCTTGGCCTGCTGCGAGCTACTCAAATTCCAACCATCACGCCGATCATTGTGGAGAAACCGGGACTGGACGTGGCCTGCGGCGCGATTGGCATTGGTGAGATCACCTCGATTCCTACCGCTCCGGCCATTGCAGACGCCTATTACCGCTATGACGGACAAAAGCGCTGCTCCCTTCCTCTGGAAAACACGCCCTATACCCGAAAATAAAAAAAGCGGTCGGCAGCCGCAAGCTTACGGCTGCCGATCGGTTTTCATCATCGTGTGCAAGTCTTCCAGCGTGGACACAGTGTCCACGTCTGCCAGTTCCTGTGCATCCGCTTCCAAAAGAATCACGTCCTGTTCGTGACGGCGAATGACGGCGCTTCCGCCGGTGTCTCCCACAAGAGACATGAGCTCATGAAAGAGACGGGATGGGAAAATGCAGGGATTTCCCCGTACACCGTTGTGTGCCAGAGCCGCGATTTTTTCCGGCTGCTTGCGCCAAAGCGAGATGAGGGAAGCAACGCTTGTTCGCTGCAAGAGCGGCTGATCTGCCACCAGAAACAGTATGCCGTCGCAGTCCCGTAGAGCGGTGAGCCCCATTTGCAAAGAATGGCTGAGCCCCAGCTCCGGGTGGGCGTTGTGGATCGCTGCAAAGTGAAATTCCTTGCCAAGGCGCATGATCTCTGGATACTGCGTCACAACGACAACGGATTCCAGATCTTCGATGGGGATGACTTCCAATGCTCGGACAATCAGACTTCGACCATCTAGGGAGGCTGTCAGCTTATTTCCACCAAAGCGCCGGGCGTTGCCCGCTGCCAGCAGAACGCAGCCTAAGGTCAATCGATTTTTCATGAAGCAACACCTCACCTTCTCTCTAGTATATCCACGTTTTCTCCGGAAAGTCAATCTGGGGAACGTTCTTATTTCTCAATTTCAAAGGAGGAGAGCCCATGAGCAAAAGTGTCGGAAAAAGCGTGATTCGCGTAGACGCTTACGAAAAGGCCACCGGCCGGGCAAAGTATATGGATGATCTTTGCGGCAGGGAGGCTTTGGTGGTGAAAATCTGTCATTCCACCATTGCCCACGGCTATGTCAAGTCCGTGGATACCACGGCGGCTGAGACAATTCCCGGCGTCGTGCGGGTTTTGACGTGTATGGAGGTCCCTGACCGTCCCTTCCCGACGGCGGGACATCCGTGGTCAACAGATCCCCATCATCAGGATGTGGCGGATCGGCTGCTGCTGAATCGCCATGTGCGCTATTACGGCGACGATGTGGCAGTGGTCATTGCGGAAAACGAAGTGGCTGCCGCGCAGGGCGTCCGTGCGCTCAAGGTGGAGTATGAGGAAGCGCCCTTTGTTCTGGATGTGCAAAAGGCCATGGAAGCGGACGCACCGCAGATCCATGAGGAATATCCGCAAAACATCCTGGCGCATACGGACATCCGCCGGGGCGATTACGAGGCGGCCCGACAGGAAGCGGGGCTTGTGCGGGTAGAGGGCTGGTACGATACGCCCACGGTCCAGCACTGCCACATTGAAAATCACGGCTGCTTTGCTTATAGCGAGGCGGGACGGATCGTGGTGGTCAGTTCCACCCAGATCCCTCATATCGTCCGGCGTGTGGTGGGTCAGGCTCTGGGACTTCCGTGGGGCAAGGTTCGCATCGTGAAACCGTACATCGGCGGCGGTTTTGGCAATAAGCAGGATGCGCTCTATGAGCCGCTTTGTGCGTGGTGTTCTACCATGGTGGGCGGCCGGCTGGTCAAGCTGGAGTGCAGTCGGGAGGAGACGTTTGTTTCAAACCGTGTCCGCCATGCCATTCGCACGCACATCATTTCCTACGTGCGGCCCGACGGTGCGTTGGTTGCCCGAAAGTTTGAGGCCTTTTCCAATCAGGGAGCCTATGCCTCCCACGGTCACGGCGTTGTGGCAAAGGGTATGGGCGCGTTCCCGCAGCTCTATCCCTGCGAGAATCTGGAGTGCGACTGCTGGAGCGTGTTCACCAACCGCCCCTCTGCCGGCGCCATGCGCGGCTATGGCATTCCGCAGGCAATGTTTGCCGGCGAGTGCCACATTGACGATATCTGTAAAGTATTAAACCTTGACCCTCTTGCCTATCGCCGCAAGCATCTGATGCCGGTTGGCTATGTAGATGGTTTTTCCAAAAACGAGCTGTATACCGATACCTTTAACCAGTGCATGGATGTGGGCCTCGCCAAATTGGACTATGCGAAAAAATATCAGGACTACCAGCACCAGAGCGGCCCCATTCGCCGCGGCGTGGGCTTGGCGGTGTTCTGGTACAATACTGCGGTGTGGCCCATCGCGCTGGAATCGTCCTCCTGCCGGATGGTCTTGAATCAGGACGGCTCGCTTCAGTTCCAAACCGGCGAGACGGAGATCGGACAGGGATGCGACACGGCCTATTCCCAGATGGTGGCGGATGCCGTGGGCGTGCCGCTGGAAGATGTGCATGTGGTGTCGTCTCAGGATACAGACGTCACGCCGTTTGGCACCGGAGCCTATGCGTCCCGGCAGACTTATATCGGTGGATTTTCCATCATGCAGACCGGTCAGGCTCTCCGCGAGCGCATCTTGAACATTGCCCATGAACAAACCCGGATGCCGGTTTCCACGCTGGATCTTGTGGATGGAAATATTGTCCGCAAATCGGACGGCAGAGTTTTGAAAACATTGGGCGATCTGGCCACGGAGTCGCTTTATTCCATGGAACATAGCCAGCATATCACCGCGGAGACAACCGCGCAGATCAAAACGAATGCCTATTCCTTCGGCTGCTCGTTTGCAGAGGTGGAAGTGGACATTCCTATGTGTAAAGTAAAACTACTGAACATGGTAAACGTCCATGACTGCGGCACGCTGATTAACCCCGCTCTGGCAGAGGCACAGGTGCACGGCGGAATGTCTATGGCCATTGGCTATGGCCTTTCCGAGCAATTGCTGTTTGATGAAAAGACCGGCAAGCCGCTCAATAATAACCTGCTGGATTATAAGCTCTCGACCTTTATGGATCATCCCACGCTGCAAACCGCCTTTGTGGAAAATCCGGAGCCTACATCTCCTTACGGGACCAAATCGCTGGGTGAGCCGCCGGCCTGTTCCGGTGCTCCCGCCATTCGCAACGCCATCTTGCAGGCCACCGGCGTCGCTGTGGATCAATGCCCCATCACACCTCACGTCCTCTATGAAAAGTTCAAAGAGGCCGGACTTATTACAGATTAAAGGAGGGAACCACCATGTATGATATGAAAGCCCTGTATCAGGCAAAAACAGTGGACGACGCGGTGGCCCTTCGGCTGGCGCACCCGGACGCCCAGATCATTGCAGGCGGCTCGGATGTGCTGGTTCAAATGCGCGAGGGGAAGCGAGCAGGTGCGGAGCTCATTTCCATCTACGGATTGGATGCGCTGCGGGGTGTGCGTATGGAAGAAGACGGCACGCTGCGGATCGGCTCTCTGGCCAGCTTTTCTCACATTACGCGTGATCCGCTGATTCAGGCGCATTTCAATGTGCTGGGTGAAGCCGTGGATCAGGTGGGTGGCCCCCAAATCCGCAACATCGGCACCATTGGCGGCAATACCTGCAACGGTGTCACCTCTGCAGATTCGGCCTCCACGCTGTTTGCGTACGACGCCGTGGTGGAGCTGACCGGACCCGATGGAATACGCCGTCAGCCCATTGAGGAATTTTATCTCCGGGCCGGAAAAGTGGATATCCGTCCGGGTGAGCTGCAAACAGCCATCCTGATTCCCAAGGAGAGCTATGAGCGCACCTTTGGCCATTACATCAAATACGCCATGCGAAATGCCATGGATATCGCCACGCTGGGCACGTCCGTCAACCTGCGTCTCTCTGCGGACAAAACCCGCGTGGAGCGCGCTCGCGTTGCATTTGGCGTGGCGGGTCCCATTCCGCTGCGAGCGAGAACGGCGGAAGCTCTGGCGGCGGGGCAGCCCTTGACAATGGATCTGGCAGAACGCTTTGCTCAGGCGGTCAAGGAGGATATCAATCCCCGGGATTCTTGGCGTGCTGCCCGAGATTTCCGGCTGCATATTGCGGTGGAGAGCGCCAAGCGGGCGTTTGTGGAAGCTGCAAAACTGGCGGGAGGTGAGCTGTAATGGAAGCACATGTCATGCAGTATGAGACGATTCACTTCAACTTAAACGGCAAGGACGTGGAGCGCACGGTGGATGTGCGCGCATCGCTGACGGACCTTTTACGCAATGACTTTCGCATGACTTCTGTTAAGAAGGGCTGCGAGGTGGGCGAGTGTGGCGCCTGCAATGTGCTGATCGATGGCGAGGCGTTTAACTCCTGCATCTATCTGGCAGTCTGGGCCGAGGGCAAGCGTGTCCGCACGCTGGAGGGTTTGCTGGGCCCCAACGGAGAGCTGTCCGATATCCAGCAGGCCTTTGTGGACGAAGCGGCCATCCAGTGCGGCTTTTGCTCACCGGGCTTTATGCTGACGGCTGTGGAGATTTTGGAAAGCGGAAAGGAATACACCGATGCGGAGCTGCGGAAGCTGCTCTCCGGTCACCTTTGCCGTTGTACCGGCTATGAAAATATTCTTCGCGCCGTGAAAAAGACTATGTATCGTCGCTTGGGAAAGCCCATGCCGCAAAACTGAGAAAGACCCTAAAAAAGTGTAACGCATTTGCACGTCCTCCTGTTCACCTTTGCGCCATAGTGGGCCGGGTCAAAACGCCCGATTTGCCATTTTGCTGTGGACATTTGTCCTCCTTCTGCTATAATAGGAACCATATTTCGCTTTGAGGAAAGTGCCGAACCTATTTTGCAGGTGCTTGCAGCGTGGAACAGCGCTGGCCGTCGTACCCCGCAGACGGAGAGCAACGGCGTTGAAACAAAGCAAAAATTTGCAAACAGGTTGGATGGAACAGATGAAAAACATTGTTTTGATCGGAATGCCCGGAACCGGAAAAAGCGTGGTGGGGCGCGCGTTGGCCACCCGATTTGGCTATGCATTCGTAGATGCGGACGATCTCATCGTGGAAGCTTCCGGAAAGACGTTGCCTGAAATTTTGCGGACCGAGGGTCTGGAGACGTTTTTGGCAGTGGAACAGCAGGTGGGGAAGTCTTTAACGTGTGAAAACACCGTGATTGCCACAGGCGGCAGCATGGTGCTCTCCGATGAGGCGATGCGCCATCTCAAGCGCAACGGCGTGGTGATCTGGCTGGAAACACCCCTCTCGCAGATCAGCGACCGGATGCCGGCAGATCTGATCGATCGTGGGATCGCGGCGCCGCAGGGCCTGACAATTCGCCAGATCTACCACCAGCGGGAAGCGCTCTATGCCCGGTATGCCGATCTCATCGTAGCCAGCCGGGACGGGGAGGAGGATACGGCACGTCAGGTTGAGGATTTGATGCGACAAATCGGCGTGCAGCTTTAAGGACGCGGCACAGGACATCAATAGCAGAAGGCCGGACAGGGGAAACCATCCCCTGTCCGGCCTTTTTTTCGGATCATTCAGCGCCGACAGTAGGCGCAGGCGGCTAACGCGGCCACGGCGCCATCGGCGCAGGCTGTGGTGAGTTGGCGGATGGATTTGGCCCGGCAATCTCCCGCGGCAAAAATCCCTGCCGCCTGCGTGGTGCATTCTTCATCTGCGGAGAGAAAACCGGAAGCATCCAAGGAAGTCAAGGAAGCGGCCAACGCTGACTGAGGGAGCTGACCAACCGCTTCAAAAAGTCCAGAGACACTGAGCGTTTTTTCCTCCCCGGTGCGGGTGTTTTGCAGACGCAAAGCTGCGAGCGCACCGTGATCGCCCACGAGCTCCGTCACCACAGTGGACAGGGCGAAGGACACGTTGGACCGCTCCTTCAGAGCTTCCACTAAAATGGGGTCGCCCCGAAAGTCCTCCCGCCGATGAATCAAAGTTACGCTGCGGCAAAGCTCGGAGAGAAAGCGTGCGTCCTGCAAGGCGGTGTTGCCGCCGCCACAGACAGCCACATCCTGCCCCGCGTAAAACGCCCCGTCACAGACGGCGCAAAAAGAAATGCCGGAGAGCGTTTCCTCGCCGGGCAGCCCCAGCGTCCGCCGCTTCATACCGGTGGCGAGGATGAGAGCGGTGCAAGTGTAGATGCCGTATTCGGTGACTACGGTTTTAAGGGGCCCGTCCCGCACCTCTGTTACTTCCTCCAATTCGATGCGTGCGCCCAGCGACTCTGCCTGCGTGAACAGGCGATCCGCCAGCTCCGCACCCGAGATGGCGGGAAGTCCGGGGTAGTTTTCCACACGGGGAGAGGAGGCGATCTGACCGCCAAAGCTCTCCTTTTCCAAAACCAGAACGCTGCACCCGGCCCGGCGCGCGTAAATCGCAGCGGTTAAACCAGCAGGGCCGCCGCCTATAATCAAAATGTCAAACTGTGTCTCCATGGGCATCTGCCTTTCTGAAAAAAATGAAGGGCGAAAGCGGACCTTGGGTACTGCCGTCGCTCCTCGCCATCAAAGGATGCGGCCTGTTGCAGGAAAAGAGCGCCGAACAGAGGGGCATGTTCGAGAGAAAGGAGGGACAGGCTGTCCCTCCTTTTCCTATGCGGTTACTGCATGGCAAACCGCTTGATGTTGGATGCACCCACCAGCTTGTCCGCCTGACCGTTTTTCCGGACGACCAGCGTGGGGGCCTGCTGAATCTCGTACTGATTGACCAGATCCAAATGCTCGGCAACATTCAAAACCTGATAGTTCAAACCGGCCTTATCCAGCTCGCTTTTTGCAATTTTGCAGTTGGGACAGGTCGTGGTGGTGAAGAGGTAGAGCCCGTCGCTTGCAGAGGCAGGCTGTGCCGTCGGCGCCACCTTGGGCATTTGGGCATCGGCAGCGTTTCTGTCGCACAGCCGACGACCCTCCAGACGGGAATCCGCCAGATCATATTCCTGACGGTCCTTGAATTCTTGCACCTTGCCGTCGTTCCAGTTCTGGATGGGACGGTAATAGCCGGTGATACGGCTCCAAACCTCGGTACCCTTTCCGCAGATGGGGCAGGTGGAGTGCTCGCCGCTGATATAGCCGTGATCCTGACAAATGGAATAGGTGGGAGACATGGTGTAATAGGGGAGCTTGAAATTCTCCGCGATCTTCCGCACCAGATTGGCGGCTGCTTTCCAGTCGGGCAGTTTTTCACCCAGAAAAGCGTGGAACACCGTGCCGGAGGTGTAGAGCGTCTGCAACTCATCCTGAATGGCCAGCGCGTCAAAGAGGTCGGCGGTGTAGCCCACGGGCAGATGAGAGCTGTTGGTATAGTAGGGGGTGTCGCCGGGGTTTTTGGCGGCAGTCATGATGTCGGGGTACTTTTCCACGTCGTGCTTGGCCAGACGATAGGTGGTGGATTCGGCGGGAGTGGCCTCCAGATTGTAAAGGTCGCCGTACTGCTCCTGATAGTCGGACAGCCGTTCACGCATGTGGTTCAGAACGTCCTTGGCAAAGGCCTGAGTATCCGGATTGGTCAAATCATGCCCCAGCCATTTGGCGTTTAGCCCCACCTCGTTCATGCCGATCAGGCCGATGGTGGAAAAATGGTTTTCAAAGGTGCCAAGATAGTATTTGGTATAGGGATACAATCCTGCGTCCAGCAGCTTGGTGATGACCGTGCGCTTGGTTTTCAGGGAGCGGGCGGCAATGTCCATCACATGGTTGAGTCGCTGGTAAAATTCCTCGGGCGTCTTGGCTAAATAAGCGATGCGGGGGAGGTTGATCGTGACAACGCCCACGCTGCCCGTGGATTCGCCGGAGCCGAAGAAGCCGCCGGATTTTTTCCGAAGCTCCCGCAGATCCAGCCGCAGACGGCAGCACATGCTTCGCACATCGGAGGGCTCCATGTCGGAGTTGATGTAGTTGGAAAAATAGGGGGTGCCGTACTTGGCGGTCATTTCAAAGAGAAGCTTGTTGTTTTCCGTCTCGCTCCAGTCAAAGTCCTTGGTAATGGAGTAGGTGGGAATGGGGTATTGGAACCCGCGCCCACCGGCGTCGCCCTCGGTCATGATCTCGATAAAGGCCCGGTTGACCATGTCCATTTCCTTGCGGCAGTCTCCGTATGTAAAGTCCATATCCTTGCCACCGACGATGGCGGGGAGATTCTCCAGATCCTTTGGAACAGTCCAGTCCAGCGTAATGTTGGAAAACGGCGCCTGCGTGCCCCAGCGGGACGGCGTGTTCACGCCGAATACAAAGGACTGGATGCACTGCTTGACCTCTTTTTGCGTCAAGTGATCTACCTTTACAAACGGTGCAAGATAAGTATCAAAGGAAGAAAAGGCCTGTGCGCCGGCCCACTCGTTTTGCATGATGCCAAGGAAGTTCACCATCTGGTTGCAGAGAGTGGAGAGGTGGCCGGCGGGGGTGGAGTTGATCTTGCCCGGGATGCCGAGCCCCTGCTGAATGAGCTGCTTGAGGCTCCAACCGGCGCAATAGCCGGTGAGCATCGAGAGGTCATGGATATGGAGATCGCCGCTTTTGTGGGCGTTTGCGATCTCCGGATCGTAAATTTCAGAGAGCCAATAGTTGGCGGTAATGGCGCCGGAGTTGGAGAGAATCAGTCCGCCCACAGAGTAAGTGACGGTGGAATTCTCCTTGACCCGCCAGTCGTTGATGTGGACGTAGTTGTTGACCAGTTCCTTATAGTCCAAAACGGTGGAATTGAGATTGCGGATTTTCTCCCGCTGCTTACGGTAGAGAATGTAGGCCTTTGCCACATCGCCATAGCCCGATTTAATCAGGACATTTTCCACGCTGTCTTGAATATCTTCCACCGTGACTTTCCCGTCGGCAATTTTTCCGGAATAATCCGCGGTGACTTTCAAAGCCAGCAGGTCGATAATATCGGGATTAAAGTCCTTTTGGGTGGCTTCAAAGGCCTTGGTGATGGCGATACTGATTTTGGAAAGATCGAATCCTGCGATTTTTCCGTCTCGTTTTACTACTTGATACATGAATAAACCCTGCCTTCTCTCTGTTTTCCGCCGTGTACATGCAAAATGGGCCACATGTGCCCCACTTGCTATTTTAGCACGTCCTTAGTTGAAGTCAATTAGAGAAACCACTATATCTTGTATGGCTTTTCGTTAGAAATGCTGAAAATTACAATATTTAGTCGATTCCACGCAGAGCGACCGAATCAAAAAACGGCCAGACAAGGGCAGCAAAGCCTTGTAGTTCCTGAGGTGTAAAGCCATGAAAGCCCTCGGAGATCAGATTCCCCGAATCCACAAAGTTTTGCAGGAAATAGCGCTTGGAACCCGCCAGCCATTGCCCGATGGCTGTGAGATCTTTAGCGGTGTGCAGCTCGCGTACCAGAGTGGTGCGGAATTCATAGTCCACTCCACTGCGGCGCAAAAGCGCAATGCTCTCCTCCACGGCATTCATGTCCACGTGAGGCAGCCCCACAGTTTTTGCGTACTGCTCGGGGCTGTTTTTGATATCCATAGCCACATAATCCACAAGACCGGCCTTTAAAATGTCGTCCAGTCTCCGGGGAAAGCAGCCGTTGGTGTCCAGCTTCACTGAAAAGCCCATCTCTCGCACACGCCGTAGAAATGCTGCGGCATCGGGCTGCATCAGCGGCTCACCGCCGGAGAGCACGACCCCGTCCAGAAGTCCTGTCCGGCGGGAGAGAAAGTCCAAGACCTCCTCTTGAGAAAGAACGGGGGTTTCGTTCAACCGGGTGACCAGCAGCGCGTTGTGACAGAAGGGGCAGCGCAGATTGCACCCTCCCGTAAAGACCGTGGCGGCCAGTTTGCCGGGATAATCGACCATTGACAATTTTTGCAGACCGCAAATTTGCATAAGGCTCCCTCCAACTCACTAGATATTGTTATCATAGGCCAACGAAACCACAATATCAAGACGCAAAAGCCACATTTTCGGGAAAAAGGAAAGAGAAGACGACTCCCTCTTGCAATCCCGGTTTTCCTATGGCAAAATAGGAAAAGAGATAAAGTCCAATGGTGCTAAGTCAATAGGTTGAGCGAAGAAAAATCACATCAAATCAGCCCCAAAGCACCCATATGGCAGCGAAAATGAC
>CAZKMN010000030.1:2571-12476 GCA_964553905.1 uncultured Oscillibacter sp. | reverse complement strand
CAGACGATCACGTCGGAATCGCCGGCGAGGATGGAACGGGCGCCTTCAATCAGGGACTTCATGCCGGAGCCGCAGACCATGCCGACGGTGTAAGCGGGCACGCCGTAGGGGATGCCGGACTTCACGGCGACCTGACGGGCCACGTTCTGGCCCTGAGCAGCCGTCAGCACGCAGCCGAACATGACCTCGTCGACCTGCTCGGGCTTCACACCGGCGCGGGACAGGGCTTCCTTGACAACGATCGCGCCCATGTCAGCGGCAGGCGTGTTCTTCAGAGCGCCGCCAAAAGAGCCGATGGCCGTTCTGCAGCAATTCACAACATAAAGTTCTTTCATGATGGTTCCTCCGTTTAATCAAAAATTTTAATTGGCAGCGGACCGGACGCCGGGGGAGCCGCCGCCGCAATTGCCAACTTCACTTCCACGGAGCGAGAGGCAAATTTGTCAAAAGATAAACAGGATTGCTAAATTTTTGACAAACAACTAGCCACCACTCCGTCGCTATTTTGATTATAGGGGGTTTTGGGGCCGCCGTCAATGGGGAATTCTGTAAAACCGCAATTTTTGTTAAATCTTTGACAAAATCCCATTCGTTTTCGTCAACTTGACGAAAACGAATGGGGGAGATCCTCCAAAATCTCTGTTACCTGCGCTCTTTGAGGCCCTTTTCGAGGCGCTTTGAGGCTCATAACCTCTTTTGGGGGTCCTCTTGGGACGCTTGCATAATCCGGCTCTCGCCCTGCTTTGCAGGATGCTTAGTTGTCAGCCGTTGCCTGCGTGCGGCAGGTTTCCAAATTGGCATAAAACCGCTCCACGGACAGCTCTTCAAAGGCCTCTGTGCGCTCGATTTTGGCGTTTTCCGCCGCCGCTTGCAGCTTGCCATCAAACCAGTCGTCCCGCACCGCCTCCGCCTCCGGCGGCAGACGCAGCAAAATAACGTAGCGCTCCGTTGCGTCCACCACGCCGCTGAGCTGACCGGGTTTCAGGCTCTGCACCGCCTGCTCCAGCGTCTCGCTCAGCGTCCCGTCGCCGCTTTTCGCCGTCTGGGGCCCTGCGCCGCCAGTTTCCGCAGCCAGCGTGGAAAACGCCGCCACCGGGTCCGCGCTGGCATTCAGGCGGGCAAAAAGATCCGCCGCCTTCTGCCGCCCCACCTCCGGCGCAGCCGCGTCCTTGGGCACCTCCAGCATGCGGAACGTGAAATACGCCTGCTGGGTGAAAAACTCCGTGAGCTCCACCTCGGTTGGGGCAAGCTTGCTCTCCGCCGCGGAAGCCAGCGCGCACAGGTGTAAATAAAGGTAGTGATCCCCCGCCAGTCGCTCGGCCCCGGTCCGGGAGAGCCCCTCTTGCAGCAGGTGGTCGGCATACGCCTCCTCGCCGCCGGCCTCCTTCACGCGCTGCGCCCAGTCCGCTTTTAGCGCAGCTTCGTCCTCCTCGGTGAGGATGCAGCCGTTTTCCTCTGCCCACGTCTCCACCGTGGCATAAAGCGCGGCGTTTTGAACCGCCTGCTCTTTGGCGTATTCCGCCAGCGTTTCGCCCTCCAGCAGAGCGTCCCAGCGCAAAGGCGCATTGGCGCTTTCATAGTAGTCCGCAATGCCGTCGCAGGCGTCCGCCAGCCAGTAGAGCACCGCCTCTCCGGTCAGGGGACGACCGTCCACCGTGACCAAAACAGGATCGCCGGACAGCTCTGCCGCCCGGAGCGTCACTGCCTGCTCCGCCTGCTCATCGTCCTTTTTTCCGCAGGCAGGCACCCACGCCAGCAGCGCAAGCAGCGCCAGCAACATCCAAATTCGCTTCATGTGCATTCGCTCCCCTCCACAGGATGTCCCATCCTATGCGGGGGTCGGGGCGCTTATTCCCCGGCCTGTTCCTCCGTCATCAGCCGCAGCTCCTCCACCAGCTCGGTGGCGCTTTCCAGCACGTCCGCGCCGGGCTTGAGCTTCAGCGACACAGCGGGCACGTCCCCGGCGGAAAGGGTCAGCCGTTGGCGGAACTTGGGCAAGCCGCACAGACGCACGAGAGCCTCCGGCCGGAAAATGGCCAGTTGGAATCTCAGCGTCTCGCCCTTTTGAGAAATGTCTGATATCCCGGCCCGGGCGGCGGCGGCGCGCAGCAGCGCCACATCCAGCAGCGCCAGCACGCTCTTGGGCGCCTCGCCGTAGCGGTCCAGCATCTCGTCCAGCAGATCGGAGGCGTCGTCTCCCGTGCGGATGGCGGCAATGCGCCGGTAGAGGTCCATCCGCTGCTCGGCGGTGGGCACATAGCGTTCCGGAATATTTGCGTTGACGGTGAGGTCGGCGGAGCACTCCGTCTCGATGCGCTTTTCCTCTCCGCGCTCTTCCAAAACGGCCTCTTCCAGCAGCTTCAAATACAAATCGTAGCCCACGCTCATGAGATAACCCGACTGCTCGGGGCCCAGCAGATTGCCGGCTCCCCGGATCTCCAGATCCCGCATGGCAATTTTGAACCCGGAGCCAAACTCCACATACTCCCGAATTGCCGCGAGACGCTTGGCGGCTGTCTCCTGCAAAATTTTCCCCCGGCGATAGGTGAGGTATGCATAGGAGCGCCGGGCGCTGCGCCCGATGCGGCCGCGGAGCTGGTGGAGCTGCGCCAGCCCCAGCTTATCCGCGTCCTCCACAACCAGCGTGTTCACGTTGGGGATATCGATGCCGGTTTCGATAATCGTGGTGCACACCAGCACGTCCGCCTCGCCGTCCACCATGGCCTGCATCACGGAGGAGAGCTCCTGCTCGCCCATTTTGCCGTGGCCCACCACGATGCGGGCCTCCGGCCCCAGCATTTTTTGAATTCGTCCGGCGGTGACGTCGATGCTCTCCACACGGTTGTGGAGATAGTACACCTGTCCGCCCCGGTTCAGCTCCCGGCGCATGGCGTCCTCCAAAATCGCCCAGTCATGCTCCAGCACATAGGTCTGGACCGGCTGGCGGTCCTGTGGGGGCTCTTCCAGCGCACTCATGTCCCTGAGCCCGGAAAGCGCCATATTCAGCGTGCGGGGAATGGGGGTGGCGGAGAGCGTCAGCACGTCCACCTGCCGCGCCATCTCCTTGAGCCGCTCCTTGTGCGTCACGCCGAAGCGCTGCTCCTCGTCGATGACCAGCAGACCGAGATCGTGAAACTCCACCTTTTTTTGCAGCAGCTTGTGGGTGCCGATCAGAAGATCCACCGCGCCCCGTTTGGCGGCGTCCAGAATCCGGGTCTGCTCCCGGGCCGTGGTAAAGCGGGAGAGCACCTCAATTTTTACCGGAAAATTCCGAAAGCGCCCCATGGCGGTGGCATAGTGCTGCTGGGCAAGGACGGTGGTGGGCACCAAGATGGCAGCTTGCTTGCCGTCCAGAATGCATTTCATGACGGCCCGCATCGCCACCTCTGTCTTGCCGTAGCCCACATCGCCGCAGAGCAGGCGGTCCATGGGGCGAGGGCGCTCCATGTCGGCCTTGATCTCCGCGATGCAGCGAAGCTGATCGTCGGTTTCCGCATAGTCGAACGCCTCTTCAAACTCCATTTGCCAAGGAGAATCGGGCGAAAAGGCGAATCCCGGTCGCTTTTGCCGCTCCGCATAGAGCGCTGTGAGGCCCTTTGCCAGATCCTTGGCCGCTTTTTTCGCCTTTGTGGTCTGCTTTGCCCACTCCGTGCCGCCCAATTTATTGAGGCGGGTACGCTCCGCATCCTCTCCGCCGCCAATGTATTTGGAGACCTGATCCAGTTGCGTCACCGGCACGTAAAGGCAGTCGCCTCCGGCGTAGTCCAGCTTGATGTAATCCTTTTCCACGCCGTCCACCGGCAGACGCTGAATGCCCGCAAAGCGGCCCACGCCGTGGTGGATGTGGACCACCAGATCGCCGGGAGAGAGGTCCGTGTAGGACTGGAGCTTCTGGCGGTTAGAGTTGCTCTTGACCTTTTGCCGCTTATGGGGCGCGGCGGTGAGCTGGCCCTCCGTCAGCACAGCCAGCTTGAGCTGGGGCCACTCGCTTCCGGCGGAGAGAGCGCCAAGCGCGATGCGGACCTCGCCGGAGACGGGCATGGCGCTGTTGGCAAGATCCACCGTCACGGGGATCTCCCGTTCCTCCAGCAATCGCTGGAGATTTTGCGCGCGGGTCTCGCTGCCGCACAGCACCAAAACGGCGCTGCCGCTGGAGCGATAATGGGCCATGTCGCCCACGGCGGTTTCCAAGCTGCCGCCGTAAGAGCTGAGCTGCTTGGCATTCACAGTGACCAGCGCCTTGGGGCGCATGGGATAGCGGGAGGTGGGCAGAGAGTTTTCCATCAGCACGGGGAATTCCTCCAGCGCGGAGGTCAGCTCCTCGGCGGAGAGCGTCAGCTTGGCATAGTCCCCCGCCACCACACCGGCGGCAAGCAGCGACTCCAGCTCCTGTCCCAGCCGCAGCAGCGTGCTCTTGACCCGATCCTCCACCCGGCCGCTCTCGCAGAGAAACACCGCGGCGTCGGAGGGAAGATAGTCCATCGCCGTGGTCATCTCGGGATAGATCGCAGCGAGATATCGATCCGCTCCGCCCAAAACTGCGCCGCCGCGCAGACGCTGGGCGTCCTCCCGCAGCGTCTGGACCAGCAGCTCGGATTTTTGCTTTTTCTCCAGCTTTGTCGCAAGCTGGTCCAAGGTCGCGCTCAACCCCTCCGTCCCGTCGGGGGCGCAGGCGGGCAGCACCTCCGCCGCCGGCAGCACCAGCGCGGATTTCGCATTTTTCTGTCGCCGCTGGGTGCCGGGATCAAAGGTGCCCATGGAATCGATCTCATCGTCAAAAAACTCGCAGCGCACCGGCTGG
This sequence comes from uncultured Oscillibacter sp., assembly GCA_964553905.1. Classification (GTDB taxonomy): domain Bacteria; phylum Bacillota; class Clostridia; order Oscillospirales; family Oscillospiraceae; genus Oscillibacter. Next base: position 7,675 of record CAZKMN010000030.1, on the reverse strand, counting down.
TCCATCAGCGGTGAGAACACGTCCAAAATGCCACCGCGCAGGGCAAACTGGCCCACGCCCTCCACCTGCTGGCAGCGGACGTAGCCCGCGGCGGTCAACTGCTTGGCAAGGGCGTCCAGAGGGACCCGTCCACCAATCTTTAAGGTGATCGCAAGGGATTTCAGCAGCTTTGGCGGCAGCGTCCGGGCCATCAGCCCGTCCACCGTGGCGACCACCGCCGGAGCCTTGCCCCGGCAAAGGGCATACAGCGCCGCGAGACGGTTTTGCTCCCACGCCCGGGAGCTGATCGCCCCCGGTCGGAACTGCCACTCCCGGGACAAAAGCACCACCGGCTCCGCCCCCAGCAGCGTTCTCAGATCCCCGGCCAGCGTTTGGGCCTCCCGCTCGTCACCGCAGACAAACACGGCGCTGCGGCCCGTCCCACGGGCCACCGCCGCGCTGACGCAGGAGCGCTGCACCGGCTGCAAGCCGGTGACCGCCACCGGGCAGCCGCCCCCCTCCACCCGGGAGATGAGCTCTGCGACCTCGGGGATCGTATGCAGTTTTTGCAAGAACTGTTCCATGGCTTCCCTTCCTGATAGTCTGTCAAAATTTGGAAGTTTATGAGAAAGAGCGTCCGCACCTTTCCGCGAAACCGCCCTGTCACATCGTCAGTTAAATTGATTCATCGCCTTTTGGCAACCGGAGCGCAGGATGCACTCCGCGGCGGCAATGGCCGACTCAAAACTCTCCAGCAGCACCTTGCACTCCGCCTGCGAGGGCACGCCGATCACCCAGTCCACCATGTCGTGAGAGGGGTCCTGCGGGGAGCCGGTGCCGATTTTGATGCGGGGGAAATCCTGCGTGCCCAGATGGGCGATGATATTTTTGATGCCGTTATGTCCGCCGGCAGAGCCGGTGGGCCGCACCCGCAGTTTTCCCACAGGGAGAGACACATCGTCATAGATCACCAGCACGTGATCCGCCGGAATTTTATAAAACTGCACCGCCTCGTGCACGGCCTCGCCAGAGAGGTTCATATAGGTCTGGGGCTTCATGACAAGGCATTTCTGGTCGACCAGCGTCAGCACATTATATGCGGACTTGAACTTGACCTTGTTCAATTTCACGCCCGCTTTTTCCGCCATGAGATCCACGGTGAGAAAGCCCATATTGTGGCGGGTATGCTCATACTTTTGACCGGGATTGCCCAGTCCCACCACCAGCCAGTCCACGGCGGAGGATTGTTTTTGAAACATATGCGACTCCTTCGTAACATCCGCAAAGGCGGGAAAGTTGCCTTTCCCGCCTTGTAGAATCTATCCTCTTTCTGGGCTCAGCGGAACAGCTTGGAGATGGAGATCTCCTGATAGATCCGCTCGATCGCCTCGGCGAACATGGGCGCCACGGAGAGGTAATGGATTTTCTCGCTGAGGGCGGAATCGATGGCGGGAACCGTCTCCAGCAGAGCGAGCTCCTGAATGACGCTGTTGTTCACCCGCTCGATAGCCGGCCCGGAGAGAACGCCGTGAGACGCGCAGGCATGGACGCTCTTGGCGTGGCCCACGTCGATCAGCGCCTGAGCGGCATTGCACAGAGATCCGCCGGTATCCACCATGTCGTCAAAGAGGATGCAGTCCTTGCCGGCCACATCGCCGATGACGTTCATGACCTCGCAGGAATTGGCCTTTTGGCGGCGCTTATCCACGATGGCCAGATTCATGTGCAGCTTCTGAGCGAAGGCCCGTGCGCGGGCCACGCTGCCCACGTCGGGGGAGACGACCATCATGTTTTCGCAGTCCGCGCCAAACTTCTTGGCGTAATAGTCCACAAAGATGGGGTTGCCCAGCAGATTGTCCACAGGGATGTCGAAAAATCCCTGAATCTGAGAGGCGTGCAGGTCCATGGTCAGCACCCGGTCTGCGCCGGCGGTGGTAATCATATTGGCCACCAGCTTGGCGGTGATGGGGTCCCGGGCCTTGGCCTTGCGATCCTGACGGGCATAGCCAAAATAGGGGATGACTGCCGTAATCCGTCCGGCAGAGGCGCGCTTAAGCGCGTCGATCATGATGAGCAGCTCCATCAGGTTGTTGTTGACGGGGGTGCAGGTGGACTGAATCACAAAGACGTCCGAGCCGCGAACCGTCTCATACAGGGAAACGAAAATTTCCCCGTCAGAAAACGTTCCGACCTCCGATTCACCCAATTTCGTACCCATCAGCTTGCAGACTTCCTCTGCCAGTCGGGGATTCGAATTTCCGGAAAAAATCTTGATATCCTTACCGCGAGAAATCATTCTTCCAACGCCCTCTTTCCTTTTTCTCTATCCAAAAATTATTTTTTAGTCTCGTTTTCATGCAGCTTGCGGCGGCGCTCCGCCCAGCCCTCTTTGTTTTCCTGCCGGGCTCTGGCAACTGCCAGCGCATCTGCCGGCACATCCCGGGTGATGGTCGCGCCGGCGGCAATATACGCCCCGTCGCCCACGGTCACCGGCGCCACCAGATTCGTGTTGCAGCCGATGAACGCGCCGTCGCCGATGGTACAGCGGAATTTACGGAAGCCGTCGTAGTTGGTGGTAATCGTGCCGCAGCCGAAGTTCACGCCGCTGCCCACGTCCGCATCCCCCACGTAGGTGAGGTGGGACATCTTCACGCCGTCGCCCAGCACGCAGTTTTTCAGCTGGACAAACGCGCCCACATGGCACTTTTCCCCCAGTTTGCAATTGGGCCGGATGTGGGCATACGGCCCCACATCGCACCCGTCGCCCAAAGTGCTCTCATTGATCTGGGAGGCGTTCACCTGCACACCGTCGCCCAGCACGCAGTTGTTCACCACGGCGTTCGGACCCAGCACACATGCCTCGCCAATCTGACTTTCGCCCTGCACCATGGTTCCGGGCAACAGAACGCTCCCCCGACCGATGGTCGCCCGGGGGTCCACATAGACGGCGCTCGCGTCCAAAATCCGCACGCCGTTTTGCCGGTGTTGCTGCACGATTCTGTCCCGCAGCAGCAATTCCAGCTCCGCCACCGTCTCGCTTCCGTACACCGGCAGCCATCCGGCCACCAGCTCCGCCTGAGAAACGGAATTGGTCATTTTCGTTTTCCATGCCTCTTGCAGCTCATAGCCCGCCGCCGCATAGGCAAAGCCGGGACCGGCCTCCGCCATGGGCAAAGCCGCCCGGGGCAGCACCAGCACCGGATCGGGCGTGGTCAAAAAGGCCACAAGGTCGCTTTGCTGCTCCGACACGACCACATCCGCGTCGGCGGGAAAGCAGGCGCGGACCTCGTCTGCAAACCGGGGACCGCAGACAGCAAAAAACCGCTGTACGCCATCGGTCCGCAGCTTGTTACTCATCCACGTCAGGATGGGGCAAAACAAAACGGTTTCCAGCATCAGCGGTTTGGAGTGCGCCGAAACGGAGGAGTCCTCTTCTAAAAAGAAAACAGCGCGCTTGGGACAATCCATTTATGATCTCCTCCTTTTTACATTCGTGGTTTCATTATAGCAAAGCTGCGGGGAAAATCCAGTGGGTAATGCAAATTTATCAAAGAATTTTCCCCAAATCTTTTTGCCTTTTTCGCCGTTTTTTGTTAGAGGCAACGGTTTTCCTTTCATTGGGCGTGGGATTTTTGCACTTTTTCGGCGTTTCGCAGAATTTTGAGTGCATTTGTCGTGATTTCTTCTGAAAATCGGTATTTTCCCCCATATTACGGTTGAATTTGCACACTCAAGGGGTTACAATGGGGTTCGTTCGTATAAAAAAGAGAGGTTTCACGCGTTTTATGCTTAATATTGTATTGGTAGAGCCGGAAATTCCGCAAAATTGCGGCAACATCGCCCGGACCTGCGCGGCCACCGGCAGCCGCTTGCATCTGGTTCGCCCTCTGGGATTCGACATTTCGGAGCGGGCCGTCAAGCGGGCAGGTCTGGATTACTGGCATCTGGTGGAGGTTTCCGAGTACGAAAATCTTCCGGAGCTCTTTGCCCGCCATCCCGAGGCCGCAAACGAGGCGTGGCTCACCACCACCAAGGCCCCCCGTTCTTATCAGGAGGCCCACTTCACCCCCGATTCCTGGCTCTTTTTCGGCAAGGAGACCGCCGGATTGCCCATGGACTTTCGCGAGGCGTTTCGCGAGCGGTGCATCCGCCTTCCCATGGTGTCCGAGGCCAGAAGTCTGAATCTCTCCAACACGGTGGCCGTCTGCGTCTACGAGGCGCTGCGTCAAACTGGGTTTGCGGGGCTGCAATTTACCGGAGAAATGGCGCAGAAGTAAGAACGCGCCGCACACACGAAACCACTGCCCGGCACGTTTGGGCCGGAGCCTTAAAATGACTGACTATATGGGAGGGTTCCTATGAACACCAGAAAAAAAACCGTCCGCGATGTGGATGTCACCGGAAAAAAGGTCCTGCTGCGCTGCGACTTTAACGTCCCGCAGGACAAGGAGACCGGCGCCATCACCAGCGACAAGCGCATTGTCGCCGCGCTGCCCACCATCCGCTATCTGCTGGAGCATCAAGCCGCCGTGATCGCCTGCTCCCATTTGGGAAAGCCCAAAAACGGCCCCGATCCCAAGCTGAGCCTGCGTCCGGTCGCCGCCCGCCTGAGCGAGCTTTTGGGGATGCCCGTGAAGTTTGCCGATGACGTGGTGGGCCCCGACGCCAAGACCAAAGCCGCCGCGCTGAAGCCCGGCGAGATCTTGCTGCTAGAAAACACCCGCTTTGAGCCCGGCGAGACGAAAAACGATCCCGCGCTGGCTAAGGCCATGGCGGACATGGCGGAGCTCTACGTCTCCGACGCGTTCGGCGCCGTGCACCGGGCCCACGCCTCCACCGCCGGTGTGGCGGACTATCTGCCCGCCGTGTCCGGCTTCCTCATTCAAAAAGAGCTGGACTTTTTGGGCGGAGCCATCGCAAACCCCAAGCGTCCGCTGGTCGCCATTCTGGGTGGATCCAAGGTGTCCTCCAAGATCGGCGTCATCAATAACCTCCTCTCCATTGCCGACACCATCATCATCGGCGGCGGCATGGCCTATACCTTCTCTGCCGCTCAGGGCGGCACGGTGGGCGACAGTCTGCTGGAGGCCGACTGGGAGGACTATGCCCGGGAAATGGTCCAAAA
>CAZKMN010000030.1:0-2561 GCA_964553905.1 uncultured Oscillibacter sp. | reverse complement strand
TGAAGCTGCTGCTGCCGGTGGATACCGTCTGCGCCGACGCCTTTGCGCCTGACGCGAAAAAGCAGGTCGTCCCCGCCGGCTCCATTCCCGACGGCTGGCAGGGGCTGGACATCGGGCCCCGGACGGTGGAGCTCTATTGCGCCGCCGTGGCCGACGCCGGAACCGTGATTTGGAACGGGCCCATGGGCGTTTTTGAGTTCCCCGCCTTTGCCGCCGGCACCGAGGCCGTGGCAGAAGCGCTCAGCAAAACCAACGCCATCACCATCATCGGCGGCGGCGACAGCGCGGCTGCTGTGGAGCAGCTTGGCTACGCCGACAAGATGACCCACATCTCCACCGGCGGCGGCGCCAGTCTGGAATTTCTGGAGGGCAAGGAGCTCCCCGGCGTGGCCTGCCTGCTGGATGCCTGAGAGGGGTTTTCCGACGATCCCGGCTGTTTCCCCGTGTGGAAAAAGCGGGGAAATCTCCGGAAAATATCCTGTTTTACTTGACAAATCCGTCAAAAGCCTGTATAAATGTATCGTTTACCACCTATAAAAATATGGTTTTTCCCATCCCGTGCCGAGGCACACGCCTGATATAGACATAAAAGGAGTATGAAAACTATGAACCGCAGATATCGCAAAACTGTTATCGCCGGAAACTGGAAAATGAACATGACCGCTACCGAGACGAAGAAATTTGCCGAGGAGCTGAAAAAGATCATGCCCCGCGCCAAGTGGTGCGAGACCATCATCTGCGTCCCCGCCTGCAACATCCAAACCGCCGCCAAGGCCTTTAAGGACCTGCGGATCTCCGTGGGTGCGGAAAACGTTTATTTTGAGGAAAAGGGCGCTTACACCGGAGAGATCTCCGCCGATATGCTCAAGGACCTGGGCGTGAAGTACGTCATCGTGGGCCACAGCGAGCGGCGTCAGTATTTCTGCGAGACGGACGCCACCGTCAACAAGAAGGTCCACGCCATTTTGAACGCCGGCATGAATCCCATCATCTGCGTGGGCGAGACTCTGGAGCAGCGTGAAACCGGCATCACCGCCGAGTGGATCGCCTTGCAGGTCAAGGGCGCTTTGTGCGGCGTGACCGCCGACAAGCTGCGCCGCTGCATCGTGGCCTATGAGCCCATCTGGGCCATCGGCACCGGCAAGACCGCCACGGCTGAGCAGGCCGGCGAGGTCTGCGGCAACATCCGCGCCACCATCCGCTCTTTGTATGGCGCCCGGGTCGCCCGCTCCGTGACGATCCAGTACGGCGGGTCCATGAATCCCAAGAACGCCCACGAGCTGCTGGCTCAGCCCGACATCGACGGCGGACTGATCGGCGGCGCCGCGTTGAAGCCCGAGCAGTTTGTGGACATCATCAACGCCGCAAATCAGGAATAATCGTCTGCGGGGGAGCGCGTCTCCCCCTCGCAGTCGTCCCCACATCGCCGGTGAATTATTCACCGGCGTATGTGTCCTTTGAGGTCCGTGCCCCGCGGAATTTTTACCGCGGAGGTTTGCGGTGAGCTCTGGCCGAGGGCCAGCGAGAGGAATATTTTTTCTATGAACAAAACACCAACTACCCTGATTATTATGGACGGTTTTGGCATCAGTGCCAACGGCACCGGAAACGCGATCCGCGCCGCCAAAACCCCCAGACTGGATCAGTTTTTTCAGGAATTTGCCAACACCACCTTGCAGGCCTCCGGTCTGGACGTGGGTCTGCCTGACGGACAGATGGGCAACAGCGAGGTGGGCCACACCAATATCGGCGCCGGGCGCGTGGTCTTTCAGGATCTGCCCCGGATCACCAACGCCATTGCCGACGGCTCCTTCTTTGAAAATCCGGCCTATCTGCACGCCATGGACGCCTGCCTTGAAAAGGGGACCAGCCTGCATTTGATGGGTCTTTTGTCCGATGGCGGCGTGCACTCCCACTTGAACCATCTCTTTGCACTGCTTCGCATGGCCAAAGACAAGGGTCTTGAAAAAGTTTACATCCACGCGTTTTTGGATGGGCGGGACGTATCGCCCACCTCCGGCGCGGACTTCCTCACGAAGACGGTGGAATATTGCCGGGAAGTGGGCGTGGGGCAGGTGGCCACTGTGATGGGCCGCTACTACGCCATGGACCGCGACAACCGCTGGGACCGGGTGGAGCAGGCTTACGACGCCATGGTCTATGGCGAGGGCGCTCTTTTCAATCCCCTCCCCGTAGCCGCCGTGAAGGATTCCTACGCCGCCGGCGTGACCGATGAATTTGTGGAGCCCGTGGTCTGCTGCACCGAGGGGACGATCTCCGACAACGACAGCGTGATTTTCTTCAACTTCCGCCCGGATCGGGCCCGGGAGATCACCCGTGCGCTGGTGGACCCCAGCTTTGACGGCTTTACCCGTCAGTGCTTCCCCCTCCATTTTGTGTGCAACACGGAATATGACGCCACCATGCCCAACGTGGAAGTGGCTTTCCCCCGTCTCAGCGTCCGCAACGGGCTGGGGGAATATCTCAGTCAGATGGGCCTTACCCAGCTCCGCATTGCGGAGACGGAAAAATACGCCCACGTGACCTTCTTCTTCAACGGC
>CAZKMN010000029.1:1013-12913 GCA_964553905.1 uncultured Oscillibacter sp. | reverse complement strand
TAAAAAATGAAAGTAGACACCTTTTGGGGTGTCTACTTTCATTTTACAGGTTCACATCTATAAGATGAGCTTCCTTTTTTTACATCATAAGAGGGTAATGCCGGCGGCTTCGCAGGCAGTCAGCGTCTCGTTGTCCCACAGACTGACTTGGACCTCGCCAATGTGGCAGGTTCCGAGCAGCAGCATGCAAAGCCGGGACTGGCCGATGCCGCCGCCGATGGATTGGGGCAATTCCCCTCGCAGAAGCATCTGGTGGAAGGGCAGCTTGCGCCGCGCATCGCAGCCGGCGGCTGTCAACTGGCGATCCAGCGCCTCGGCATCTACCCGGATTCCCATGGAGGAAAGCTCGAACCGGCTCTCCAGCACCGGGTTCCACATCAGGATGTCGCCGTTGAGCTCCCAGTCGTCATAGTCCGGAGCACGGCCGTCGTGGGGAACGCCGGAACGCAGCTTTTTGCCGATCTGCATGAGAAAGACCGTGTGGTGCTTCCGGCAGATCTCCGTCTCCCGCTCGTTGGGGGTGAGATCGGGGAAGCGGTCCTCCAGCTCTTGCGTGGTGATGAAATACACGTCTCGGTCCGGGCGGAAGCCCAGCACCGGATAGGCGTTGCGTAAAGCGGTGGAGGTATCGCAGATGGCGCCGACGATGTCCCGCACGGTATCCTTGAGATACTGAATCGTGCGATTTTTCGGATCGATGGTTTTTTCCCAATCCCATTGATCTACATAGATGGAATGGATGTTATCGACCTCTTCGTCCCGGCGAATGGCGTTCATGTCGGTATAAAGGCCGGTGCCCAGCTTGAATTCGTAGCGCTTGAGCGCCAAACGCTTCCACTTGGCCAGAGAGTGGACCACCTGCCCGTCGGTTCCTACGTCAGGAATGTCGAACGTCACGGCCCGCTCCACACCGCTCAAATCATCGTTCAAGCCGGTGCTCCCATCCACGAACAGGGGAGCGGAGACACGGTGCAGATTTAAACGAACGGTCAGGCTGTGCTGAAATTCCTTGTGGATCAGCTCAATGGCGCGCTGCAATTCATTGTTGGTCAGCGGCATCCGATAGCCGGAGGGGATTGTGAGTTTGCTCATAAAATGAAACCTATCCTTTTTCTGTGAATTTCAAAATGCTCTCTCAGGTGAGTGCGGAGACGAGCAAAGGGGTCATGTGGGCCTCCACAAGAGCGGCAACTGCCAGCAGCGGAATCAGTACCAGAAACAGCAGCCAACTGATTTGTGAAAGACAGGCCCAGATGGAAAGCGCCGTTTCATCGTGTCGGCAGCGGCGCGTCAGTTGCCCGCAGACGTAAAGGCCCATGGCGAATGCCAAAATCAGGGCGGGGAGCTCAAAGATACCGTGGGGCAAAACGGACGCAAGAAAGGGCAAGAAAGCGCCGTCGGCAAGGGACTGCGCGGCGAGAATGCCAAGGAGCATGGCGTTTGCGCCAAGAGACAGGGCGGAAAGCTGCAAAAAAGGCACAAGCCCATATAGCATGATGAATACGCAGGCGCGCATGTTGTAGGAAAGCAGCGCAATGGCGGAGAGCTTTCCGCTGCTGTCCGTCACCGGTAAGCCGCTGAAAAGTCCCTGAATCCACGCGACCAGTTGCTCACGCATCTGCGGCAGAGCCAGACAGACGCCGCAAGTGAGGAAGATCAGAATCAAAAACGCAATGCCGGAGCGCTTCACTTCGCCGCCGTACCCGTCTTTCCAAGTTTGCAGCAAGCTGTCGTATCGGATTTGTAATCCGTTCATTGCTTCAAAAGGTCCAGACCGACGCGCACACGGCGCACAGTCTCGTCCTTTCCAAGAATGTGACAAAGCTCCACGGCACCGCCGGGCGTTACCAGCTTTCCAGCCACGGCAATTCGCAGCGGCCACATGAGCGTGGCATTTTTGACGCCCAGCTTTTGTGCAAGCTCGATCAGAGTATCGTGAATGGCCTCTGTGGTCCAGTCCGGCAGTGCCTCCAGCACGGGGAGGACTGTCTCCAGCATCTGGATGGAGACGGCAGAATCCGTCTTGGACTTTTTGTTGGTGTAGGCGTCCACACTGTATGCGGGTAACTCATCAAAGAAATCTACTTTTTCTGGAATCTCCGTGAGTTTTTCGCAGCGGGCCTGCAAGAGCTGGGCAACTGCGGCGGCGTCGATGGCGGGATTTTTGACGCTTTGGCGAATATAGGGCTCCGCCACGCGGGCAAATTCCTCGGGCGGGAGGGCCCGGAGATAGGTGGCGTTAAAATAGTCCAGTTTGGCAATGTCGAAGATGGCGGGAGATTTGGAGATGCCGGCAATGTCAAAGGCCTCCACCAGCTCGTCCAGAGAGAAAATCTCCTGTTCGCTGCGCTCTCCCTTGGGAGACCAGCCCAGCAGCGCCACATAATTCAAAACGGCGGGGGTGAGATAGCCCTGGGCAATGAGATCCTCGTAAGAGGGATCGCCGTGGCGCTTGGACATTTTGTTGTGCTGGTCCCGCATGACAGGGGAGCAGTGGACGTAGGTGGGAATCTCCCAGCCAAAGGCCTCGTAGAGCAGATTGTACTTGGGCGCGGAGGAGAGATACTCGCTGCCACGCACCACGTGCGTAATGCCCATGAGATGGTCGTCCACAACGTTTGCAAAGTTGTAGGTGGGCAGGCCGTCCCGCTTGAGAAGAACCTGATCGTCCAGCGTTTCGTTTTCCACCGTGATCTCGCCAAAGGAGACGTCGGAAAAGGTGGTGCTTCCCTCGTGGGGAATACGCTGGCGAATGACATAGGGCTTGCCCGCGTCCAGATTGGCCTGAATCTCCGCGGCGCTCAACGTGCGGCAGGGATCATCGCTGCGCTCAAAGCTGCCAGTGCTCTCCTCAAATTCGGCCTTTTCGCAGAAGCAATAGTAGGCAGCGCCCTTTTCCACCAAAAGATGGGCGTATTTTCCGTAAAGATCCCGGCGCTGGGACTGAATATAGGGTCCCACCGGGCCGCCGACGTCGGGACCCTCGTCGTGGGCCAAGCCGCATTCGGCCATGGTGCGGTAGATGACGTCCGTGGCGCCCTCCACCAAACGGCCCTGATCGGTATCCTCAATGCGGAGGATAAAAGTACCGCCTGCGTGTCGGGCGATGAGCCAGGTGTAAAGGGCGGTCCGCAGGTTTCCAACGTGCATATACCCGGTAGGGGAGGGAGCGAAGCGCGTGCGGACCTTCCCGTGGGGAATCCGGGCTTCCATCTCCTCAAAAAACTGCTGATTAAGAGCCATGAAAGTACCTCCGTGTCAGAATTTTACACATTACAATAAACTATATTATCCCTTTTCTCCGGGGGAATGTCAAGAACGGATTGCACTTTTACCCCTTGCGTGGTATACTATAAAAGTTAAATTGCCGCTTTTTGTCCACGATTGGATGCGGCGTTGAATTTTGAGGTGTTAGCGATGGAAAACGAGAACCAAAAGAAGCGGATTTTCAGCGGAATCCAGCCGAGCGGCGAGCTGACGCTGGGCTCTTATATGGGAGCGATCAAGAATTGGGTGCAGATGCAGGACGAATATGACTGCATTTACTGCATTGTCGATATGCATGCCATCACGGTGCGGCAAAACCCTGCCGATCTGCGGCGGCGCAGCGTGCAACAACTGGCACAGTATCTGGCCTGTGGGCTGGACCCGAAAAAGAGCATCATGTTCATCCAGAGCCACGTGCCTCAGCACGCGGAGCTGAGCTGGATTTTGGGCTGCTATACGCAGTTTGGCGAGCTGAGCCGGATGACCCAGTTCAAGCAAAAATCCCAGCAGCATGCGGAGAATATCACGGCGGGCCTGTTTACCTATCCGGTTTTGATGGCGGCGGATATCCTGCTTTATCAGGCTGATCTGGTGCCCGTGGGTGCGGACCAAAAACAGCATGTGGAGCTGTGCCGCGACATTGCCCAGCGCTTCAACGGCGTGTACAGTGAGACTTTCAAGCTGCCCGAGCCGTTTATTCCCAAGATGGGCGCCCGGATCATGAGCCTTGGAAATCCGGAGAGTAAAATGAGCAAATCCGATCCGGATGGCTGTGTTTACCTGATGGACCGTCCCGAGGATATCCTTCGCAAGTTCAAAAAAGCCGTGACGGACAGCGAGGCTGCCGTCCGGTTTGATCCTGCCGCAAAGCCCGGTGTTTCCAATCTGTTGACCATTTACTGTACAGCCACCGGCAAGACCATGGAAGAGGCGGAGCAGACCTTTTCCGATCAGGGCTATGGCGTTTTTAAGCCCGCCGTGGCGGAGGCTGTCATTGAGCGGCTGCGTCCCATCCGGGAAGAGGGCGAGCGCCTGATGGCTGACAAGGCCTATTTGCAGAGTGTTTACCGCGAGGGAGCGGAGCGCGCACAGCGCCTCGCGAACCGGACGCTGGCCAAGGTCCATCGCAAGGTGGGCTTTGTAGAGCGGTAAGGGTGAGACGGCATGACTGTACAAACTCATTTGATCGTTTACGTGCTGCTGGCGCTGCTGGTGGCGCTGATTGTCAGCTTTTTGATGACGCCGGTGGTCAAGACCTTTGCCTATAAGGTCGGCGCAATTGACGTGCCAAAGGATGCCCGGCGTATGCATAAGGTTCCCATTCCCCGGCTGGGCGGACTCGCTATTTTCATTGGATTTATGGTGAGCATGCTCCTGTTTGTCCAAATTACGCCTGAGATGCGAAGCATTTTACTGGGCGCCGTCATCATTGTGGTCTTGGGTGTGGTGGATGATATCATGGCGCTGCCCGCCATGCTGAAATTTATCGTGCAGATCGGCGCGGCACTGATTCCGGCGCTGAACGGCGTGACGATTTTGGCCATTTCCAACCCCAATGTGTTATCTGACGAGCTCTATTGGGTGCTTGGCAACCTGTCCATTCCCATTACGGTTTTGTGGATCGTGGGAATCACGAATTCCGTGAACCTGATCGACGGCTTGGACGGCCTTGCCAACGGCGTGTCTGCAATTTCCGCCACCACGGTGCTGGTGATTGCGCTGATGGCGTCCGAGGCGCAGGTCGCGGTGGTGATGGCCGCTCTGGTGGGCGCGTGCGTGGGCTTCATGCCCTATAATCTCAACCCCGCCAAGATGTTTATGGGGGATACCGGCGCCACATTTCTGGGCTTTATTTTGGCAACCATGTCCATTCAGGGACTGTTTAAATTTTACGCAGTCATTTCCTTTGCAGTGCCGTTTTTGATTTTGGGACTGCCCATTTTTGATACGGCGTTTGCCTTTATCCGCCGCATCGCCCACGGACAAAGCCCCATGCATGCCGATCGCAGCCACATTCATCACCGGCTGATCGACATGGGCCTCAACCAGAAGCAGGCGGTGGCTACGCTCTATGTCATCTCCGCAATTTTGGGCCTTTCCGCCGTGGTGCTGACCACCGGCGGCGAGGAAAAAGCCATGCTGTTGTTCGCGGCCCTTTGCATTGTGGCGATTGTGGCGGCGCGGGTCGTGTTTCCAAAGGAAGTGCAAGAGGAGCTCCATGAGGAACTGGAGGGGCTCAAAGACCACGGGCACCATGAGGAGCCCAAGAAAGACGAGGAATCATAAATGGACAAGCTGCGGATTATGAGCGTGTTTGGCACGCGTCCGGAGGCAATTAAAATGGCCCCGCTGGTGCAGGAGCTCAAACGCCATCCTGAGATCGAAAGCCTCTGCTGCGTCACGGCGCAGCACCGCCAGATGCTGGACAGTGTGCTGGAGGTCTTTGATTTAAAGCCCGACTGGGATCTGGATATCATGACCCCCCGGCAGACCCTTTCTACCATCACCAGCAAGTGCCTTTTGGGAATGGACGAGGCCATCGATGCGCTCAAGCCCGATATGATCTTGGTACATGGCGATACGTCGACCACCTTTGCCGGCGCGCTGTCTGCGTTTTATCATCAAGTGCCGGTTGGCCACGTGGAGGCCGGATTAAGAACCTATGACAAGTATTCTCCCTTTCCAGAGGAGATGAACCGAAAGCTGGTTTCGGCTATTGCAGATCTCTACTTTTGCCCCACGGTCAACAACCGGGAGAACCTTTTAAAGGAGGGAATCACCTCCGGGTTGGTGGTCACGGGCAACACCGTGATCGATGCGCTGCAAACAACGGTCCGCCCCGACTATCACTTTGCAACGGAGGAGCTCAACCAGCTGCCCTACGACGAGAAAAAAGTGATTCTTGTCACGTGCCACCGCCGGGAGAACTACGGCGAGCCCATGAAAAACATCATGCTGGCTCTGCGGCAGATTGCGGAGGAGCACACAGATGTGGAGCTGGTCTATCCGGTCCATTTGAGCCCGGTGGTCCGGGAAGCCGTGGATACCTATCTGCGAGGAGCGCCCAGAGTCCACCTGATCGATCCCCTGCCGGCTGATGAGATGCACAATCTGATGGCCCGGTGCTATCTGGTGATGACCGATTCCGGCGGTTTGCAGGAGGAGGCTCCCGCGCTGGGCAAGCCCGTTTTGGTGCTGCGGCGGGAGACGGAGCGGCCGGAGGCGGTTGCTGCCGGAACGGTGGCGCTGGCTGGCGTGGTGCAGGATGATATCGTGACCATGGCGGAGCGGCTGATCTGCGACAGAGCAGCCTATCAGAAGATGGCCCACGCCGTCAATCCTTACGGAGACGGACATGCATGCAGCAGGATCGCGGACGCGATTTTGTGGCATTTTGGACGGGGAGAGCGTCCCGCCGACTATTTGACCTGAGCACCATTCCGGGAGGTGACAGACTTGGATCGACAGAAGCTGAATCGGATCACGGCCCTCTTTCTGACGGCGGTGGTTTTGATCGTGGCGCTGATGCTGTTTGGCAGTCTGCGCCGACCGGAGCGGATCACGCTGCCTGCTGAAACGGGAAATACGGGAACTGCCACCGGCGACCCGGCGGAGGATCACGGCGCCTTGGCGGTGGTGGAGGTTACGCCGGAGACGGTACAAACTGCAATCGAAACATTGGCGCGCCCCACACACTATCGCCGCAGCGTCAGTGTCCAGCATTTTTGGAGCGGCGGGAGCGGTACGCTGGAGACCACGGTAACCGTCAGAGGGAAATGGACCCGGCTGGATCGAACGCTGGCAGACCACCACGTTCGCCACGTAATCACGGACGGAGAGACGACGTATATCTGGTACAATAGCGCCCGTGCGGTCTATACGGCGCCCGCCGGGGAGCTGACTGCTGATGTGGAGCAGGAGATCCCCACCTATGAGGACATTTTGTCCCTGCCCAAGGAGAAAATTTCCGTGGCGGATTATCGGTCCATTGATAATCGGATCAACTGCATTTATGTGGAGACGACAGAGGTGGACGGCTATGTTCTGCGCTATTGGGTCAGCGTGGATACCGGATTGCTGGTAGCTGCCGAAAAACTGCTGGACGGCGAGACGACCTACCGCATGTGGGAGACTGCGTCGGAGCTGGAGCCTGCCATTACCGTGGAATTTACGCTGCCGGACGGAACCGTTCTCGCAGAAAATTAATCGAAGCACCCGCCAAGATCTTTCTTGGCGGGTGCTTTTTCAAATGCAGGTCAAAAAAATTCATGGTTTTTGCAGTTGCCAGAGAGAAACTTATAAGATCAAAAGCAGCCCCAGAGCGACCAGCAGCTCCTCGTCTGCATCTTCGCGGAATAAAAAGAACAACAGACCCAACAGCAGCAGATCGCCCGTGTCCACATGGTCCAAATGGAGTTGGTCCAAAATGTTCCGCAAAAATCCGCTCAGACCGTCCGTGAAGCCTCCGCCGGGCGGTGGGGGCGGTGGCGGTGGCGGAGGACCAAAGGGATGGTGCGGCTCGCTGCCGCTGTGGTTGGGGGGCGGCTGTGGTCGCTGGGACGACTGGCCTCTGGGCTCTTCCTCGGGAATGCGGGTGTAAGTCCCGCTGTCGTTGCGAATATAGCGGTTATACATCCCTCAATCCCTCCATCCGGCCAAAAATTTTTTGCCCAGATGGAACAGTCTGGCCAGTTGAAGTGCTCGCTCCACCTTTTCTTGTCGCTCCTCTTTCAAATAAGGCCGCAGAGCGAATAACAGGGTTCGGGCATTCGTATCCTGTTGGCTGCCAAGCTCCTGTACCAGCGGAAGAAGCTTTGCAAGCAGCTTGGGGTCCAGCCCACCGGTGAGGGAGGAGAACAGATCGCCGGTGGGCGCTGCTGCGTTGTTGGGAGGCGGCGGCGCTGCCTGTGGCGGAGGGGCGCCGGTTGCTCCGCCTGCCGAGAGAGTTTGGGCCAGATGCATGATTTGCGCCATGCTCTCCGGGTTGGACAGCAGCGCGTTGAGAGTCTCGTCGAATTCAGCCACGCTGTATCCCTGCCTTTCCCGTGCTGATTTTTATTTTTTGATCGCTTGATTGATGCGGTTGACCAAAGCCGCCCCGTCAGGGCTTTGCATGACCTGATTCATGAGATTGACCATCTCGGAGGGGTTGCCCCGGGCGGCGGACTGAGCGGCCCGCTGCAAGGATGCGCCCCGATCGCTCTGCGTCAGCATTCGCATGAGCGTCTGCCCGTCCTGCGAGCGCATGAGCGCTTGCAGCATGGCAGGATTGCTTTTAAGCTGTTCTATCATACGCGTTGTATTCTCGTCCATGTTGCCTCCTTGTGCCTGATGATGTCATGGTTCCATTGCAGTATATGACGCGAGATGTGAAAACGTGCCTGCGCGATTCGGCGCAGGCACGTTTGGGGGAGTTTATTTCGTCTTTGCAGTCTGTTTCGCCATGGCACAGTCCTTTTGCAGCGGGCAGCCCTCACAGCGGGGCGAGCGGGCCGTGCAGGTGTCCCGCCCAAAAAGCACCATCCGGTGACAAAAATCGGAGGATTCCCGAGGCGGGATGATCTGGCGGAGCTGCCGCTCCACCGAAAGGGGGTCCTTGGACCCGTTTGTGAGCCCCAGCCGCCCGGTGATGCGGATGCAGTGCGTGTCGCACACATAGGCCTCCTGCCCAAAGACGTCGCCCAGAATCAGGTTGGCGGTTTTTCGCCCAACACCGGGCAGACCGGTCAGTTCCTCCATGGTCCCGGGGACTTTTCCGTCAAATTCCGCAATCAGCTTTTGCGCGCAGGCCACGATGTCCCGGGCCTTTCCATTGAAAAAACCGCAGGAATGGATGTAAGTTCCCACCTCTGCCGGGTCGGCCTCCGCAAGGCTCTCCAGTGTGGGGAAGCGTGCGAACAGCGCGGGCGTGACCCGGTTCACGCGCTCATCAGTGCATTGGGCGGAAAGTCGAACCGCAAAGAGCAGCTCGTAGTCCTTTTCATATTGCAAGGAGCAAAGGGCGTCCGGATAGAGCGCCTTCAGCGCCTCGATTATCCGCTTGACAGCGGCTTTGGATTTCACAAAAATCACCTCTTGCCGACAGCATACCATAGCTTTTTGCAAAATACCAGAGAAAAAACCATGGAAATCTGTTGGTAAGTATGGTAAAATATATCGTTAGACATGAAAGAGAGGAGGCGTGACATGCAGCGCCCATTAGCGGACGAAATTCGCCCGAAAACACTGGATGAGGTGGTCGGACAGCGCCATTTGCTGGCGCCCGGTGCTGTGCTCCGCCGACTGATCGAAAGCGGAACGGATTCCAATCTGGTTTTTTACGGGCCTTCCGGCACCGGAAAGACTACTTTGGCCAATATTATCGCCGAAAAGACCAATAAAACACTCTATCGGCTCAATGCCACCACGGCTTCTCTGCAAGATATCAAGGACATCATCGCGGATGTTGGGACCCTGCTGGCTCCGGGCGGCGTTTTGCTGTATCTGGATGAGATCCAGTATTTCAATAAAAAACAGCAGCAAAGCCTTTTGGAATTTATGGAAAACGGGAAGCTGACCCTCATTGCTTCTACAACTGAAAACCCCTATTTTTACGTATACAGCGCGTTGCTCTCCCGGAGCACCGTGTTTGAATTCAAGGCGGTTTCGCCCAGCGAGGCAGAGGGGGCTGTGCTGCGGGCACTGACGATCGAGCAAGGCCGCTGCGAGCTGCCCTTGTCGTGGGAGGATGGCGTGCCGCTGCAAATTGCCACAGCCTGTGGCGGCGATGTGCGAAAGGCCATCAACGCGGTGGAACTGCTCACACAGGCGGCAGCGCCTAAGGGTGGACAGCTTCTCCTGACAAGGGAAGATGCATTACAGGTGGCGCAGCGCAGCGCGATGCGCTATGACCGTGCGGGAGACGCCCACTATGATATCCTCTCCGCGCTGCAAAAGTCCATTCGGGGCTCGGACCCCAATGCCGCCATTCACTATTTGGGGCGTTTGCTGGAAGCGGGCGATCTGCTCTCGCCCTGTCGGCGGCTTTTGGCGATCGCGGCGGAGGATGTGGGCCTTGCGTACCCCATGGCGATTGTGGTGACGAAGGCCTGTGTGGATGCGGCTGTGCAGCTTGGCCTGCCGGAGGCTCAGCTCCCGCTGGCCGAGGCGGTTTTGCTGCTGGCAACCGCGCCAAAGTCCAATTCTGCCCATGACGCGATCCACGCCGCCATCGCAGATCTGAAAGCCGGACATACCGGCGATATTCCCCGTCAACTGCAAAATGTACACGCGGATACCACCGGCTTCGATCATCAGCAGCACTATCTCTATCCCCACGACTTTCCGCACCATTGGGTCCAGCAGCAGTATTTGCCGGATGCGCTCAAGGATGCACGGTATTATGCATACGGGGACAATAAAACGGAGCAGGCGGCCAGAGCCTATTGGGAACTCATTCAGGGCAAGACGCCGTAAAGACGGTTTCCATGGGCGGGCGCTCATAGTTGGCTGGGGAGTAGACCCAGCGATCCAGACAGCCGTCCGTGATTTGATAGCACAGCGGCAGCGGCTCTGGCAGCTTCGGGAGCTTTTCAATGATTTGCAGCTTGATTTTCATGCGTTCGGGACGCATACTCTTGATGTACACCGATACGCTGTCGCCGGGGACAATGCCCTCCCGGGCGTCCGAAAGACCGGAGAGGTTTGGCGCCAGCTCCACAAAGCAGCCGTAATCCTTCACGCTGCGGACGATTCCGCGAACGGTTTCTCCCGGGGAAAACCAACTGGCATTTTCCATCCAAGTGCCAAGCAGCTCCTTGTGGGTCATGGTAAACCGGCGCTTTTCCGGATCGATGGCGCTGACGACAGCCAGAATTTTTTGCCCCACAGTAAAGCGGTCCTTGGGGTGGGCGATGCGGGATACGGAAATTTGCTCAATGGGGAGCATGGCGATGATGCCGCAGCCAATGTCCAAAAAAGCGCCGAAGCTCTCCAGATGTGTGACGACGGCTGTCACCACGCTGCCGCAAGTGAGGTGCTCTAAAAACCACGCCAGCGCTTTTTCTTGCACAGCCCGCCGGGAAAGCGTGGCGCAGGGAGCTCCCTTTTCATCTGATTGAATGGATTGCACTGTAAAGCTGGTTGGCTTTCCAACTCTTGAAAGAACAGCGATATCTCGGCTTGCGCCACTGATCCATGGGGATAGCACCTCTTCCCGGGCCATGGTCCCCTCCATGCCGCCCAAGGAGAAGTGCAGAGTGTGCTGCGTGTCGCAGCGCAGCGCGGTGCTTTCCAGAATCGCACCGCTTTCCAGTGCGTTTTGTAACGAGGCCAGCGAGAAAACCGGCTGGGGCCGTAAGCCCTCCGGCAGGAACAAGTGATTTTCCGGCATAGCGATTCTCATCCTATCTGCCGCAGACGCGGCGGTTTGATACGATACTATATGCAAGGGGAAAGACGGGTTTGACAGGAGGAACAGGAATGGACCTGCATTTGCATGATAAAGTGGTATTAAAAAAAGCCCACCCCTGCGGAAGTACCCAGTGGGAAATCCTCCGCGTGGGAATGGATATCAAGCTCAGGTGTCTGGGCTGTGGGCATGAATTGATGCTGCCTCGCAGCAAAGCGGAAAAAAGTATTCGTAGTATTTTACC
>CAZKMN010000029.1:0-927 GCA_964553905.1 uncultured Oscillibacter sp. | reverse complement strand
TCGACTCGGGCCATTGCGCTGGTGCTGGTGGTCGTCATGGTGGTGGCGCTGCTTGCCTCCATGGTCCTGCCCTATTTAAGCTGAAATCAAAGACGGGGCATTTGGGAGCAGCTATACGGAGCGGACCGCACAAGGGCCCACTCCACGCAGACCATCTCGTATTTTAGGCGGAGCGACGCAGCGTAAGCTGCATCGCTCCGTTTTTTGCGTTCACGAGCTCCATTGAAAAGGCGGCGTTTGCAATGAAAAGAGCGGGGGACCCGCCCTGAATAATCGGCGGGATGCCGCCCAGTGGGTTGCTCGATTTGTGGCCTTTTTTCCTTCGAGTACCTCCTTTTTGCGACTGCTTTTACAGGGAGCCTGCCCTATAATGACCCCATCGAATGGAGGTGCGGACGGTGACGGTGGTCTATGTGGACAGCGTGTTTTTCCTGAACGCCGGGATGGACTATCTACTGCTGCTGGCGACTGCACGTCTTGCCGGGGTGCCGCTTCGCAGGGGCCGCTATCTTTTGGGCGCGTTAGCGGGGGGAGCCTATGCTGTGGCGGTATTTTTGCCGGGGTGCGGAATCCTTGCAAACACGCCCATCAAACTGGCCTTTGGCGTGCTGCTGGCTCTGGTGGCTTTTGGCGGAGAGGAAAAGCTGCTGCGGCTGACGCTGCTGCTGTTTGCCGTTTCCTGCGCGCTGGCCGGGTGCGTGCTGGGACTGGGCTTGTTGGCCGGAAGTAAGATTCCGGTGGTGAATGGTATTTTTTATACGGATATCAACGCAAAGATACTGCTCCTTGCCGCGTGTGCGGCGTATCTGATTTTGACCGTGGTGTTTCGCGCCGCGGCAAAACAGGGCGTGGGCGGAGAATTGCTTCCGGTGACGGTGTGCCTGAACGGGAAAACGGTGGAGTTGACGGCGCTGCACGACACGGGAA
>CAZKMN010000028.1:0-13351 GCA_964553905.1 uncultured Oscillibacter sp. | reverse complement strand
GAAAAATACCACCGTTTAATCTGCGGGCTTGCCTACTTTGGCGAGCCCGCTTTTTTCCTGCCCGTTTGACGCTTACCGTCCATGCATCAAACATGCAAAATTTTTGATTTGTACAATCAGCCACCCCACGAGCTTTTACAGTTCGTGGGGTGGCTGATTGTTTCATAGAGTTTTGGATTGCTTTTCAAACGCCTACCGCAAATCCAAAATAGGAGCACGCTCCTAGGAAACCGCGGCACTGGAGGTTTCTGCGCTATAACTTTTAAAACAGCGTGATCTGACTGGTTTCCGCCATACCGGCAAAAGCTCCCATGGCCTTGAGCTGCTCGATATGCGTCTTGGAGAGCTTGCTGCAACACATGGAAAATTCCTCAATGGAGATAAAATGCTTCCCCACTCTCTTTTCCACCGTGTCAATAGCCGCCGTTTCTCCCAGCCCATGGACTGCCGTGAAGGGCGGCAGCAGGCCGTTTTCTGTCACTTTGAATTTGGTGGCGTCCGATTCATAAATGCTGATGGTGTCAAAATGAAAGCCTCTGAGATAAAATTCATAGCACACTTCCAGCGTGGTCATGAGATCCTTTTCAACGGCGGAAGCATCTTTGTTATTCTCGATCTCTTTGATCTTCCGCTTCACCGCCGCCTGTCCCGCGCAGCAATATTCGGCGTCAAACGCCTTGGCGCGAACAGAGAAAAATGTGGCGTAAAACGCAAGGGGCTCATGGACCTTGTACCACGCAATGCGAAACGCCATCATGACGTATGCCACCGCATGGGCCTTGGGAAAGAGGTAGCCGATCTTGGCCAGAGATTCAATATACCACGCAGGGACATCGTGAGTCTGCATGGCCTCTACCCAGCCCTCGTCAAAGCCGCCCTTTTTCACCTTGCCCTTTCGCACCTTCTCCATGATTTTAAAGGACATTTTCGGGTCCAGCCCCTTGGAGATCAGATAGAGCATGATATCGTCACGGCAGCCGACTGTCTCCAAAACGCTGGCTGTTCCGCCGACGATCAATTCCCGGGCATTCCCCATCCACACATCGGTTCCGTGGGAAAATCCGGACAGGCGCACCAAGGTGTTGAAATCCTTTGGCAGCGTATCCAGCAGCATCTGTCGGGTAAACCGGGTGTTGAATTCCGGGATCGCAACTGCTCCGGTTGGGCCGAGGATCTCGTCATTTTCATAGCCAAGCACCTTGCTGGAAACAAAGATGGACATGGTGTCCGGGTCGTCCAGCGGGATGGAATGGGGGTCCACCCCCGTGAGATCCTGCATCATGCGAACCATGGTGGGGTCATCATGGCCCAGCATATCCAGCTTCAGGAGGTTCGCCTCCATGGAGTGATATTCAAAATGGGTGGTGATGGTGTCGGTATCGTCGGCATCCGCCGGATGCTGGACGGGGCAAAAATCCTCCATGTCCTTGTCGTCCGGAACGACCACCAGACCGCCGGGATGCTGTCCTGTGGTGCGTCTGGTGCCCACGCACCCCAGTGTCAGGCGGTTTTCCTCCGCCCGTCCGGCCACGATGCCGTTTTCCTCCAGATACTTGCGGACAAATCCATAGGCGGTTTTTTCCGCCAGTGTGCCGATGGTACCTGCGCGGAACACCTGCGTCTCGCCAAACATTTCAATGGCATGGCGGTGCGCCTTCGCCTGATACTCTCCCGAAAAGTTCAAGTCGATATCAGGCACCTTGCCGCCGCCAAAGCCCAAAAACGTCTCAAACGGGATATCAAAGCCATCCTTGACATAGGGGATGCCACAGTTCGGGCAGACCTTGTCCGGCATGTCCGCACCGCAACCGTAAGACCCGTCCAAAATGAATTCGCTCTTCTTACACTTGGGGCAGCGATAGTGCGGCGGCAGAGAGTTAACCTCCGTAATGCCGGACATGTATGCCACCAAAGATGACCCGACCGATCCACGGGAACCGACCAAATAGCCGTTTTCAAGGCTGCGCTGCACCAGCTTTTGGGCGGACATATAGACCACGTCATATTTGCCCAAAATGCCGCCAAGCTCCACATTCAAACGATCGACAATCAGTTTGGGAGGGTCTTCGCCGTAGAGCGCATGGACCTTCTCCCAGACAAGGCGATTCAAATCCTCCTCGGAATTTTCCAGTCGCGGCGGAAACAGCTCGCTTGGCAGCAGTTCAAAATTTTCGATCTGATCTGCAATCAGGCGTGTATTCGTCACCACGACCTCATAGGCCTTTTCCTTCCCCAGATACGAGAATTCCTGCAACATCTCATCCGTTGTTTTGAAGTAAATCGGCAGAGATTCATTGGCGTCCGGAAACTTTTTGGACGCCAGCAAAATATGGCGGTAGACCTCGTCCTCCGGCTCCCGGAAGTGAACGTCACCCGTAGCACAGACGGGTTTGTTCAGCTCCTCTCCCAAGCGGATAATGGTGCGGTTAAACGCCCGAAGCTCCTCCTGCGACTGCACGTCGCCGTTGCGGAGCATAAATGCATTGTTGCAAAGGGGCTGGATCTCTAGATAATCATAGTAGCTGGCAATGCGTTTAAGCTCGTCCCAGTCCTTGTGGTCGGCTACCGCACGGAACAACTCGCCCGCTTCGCAGGCAGAGCCCACAATGAGGCCCTCCCGGTGCTCGTTCAGCAAACTCTTGGGGATGGTGGGCACACGCTTAAAGTATTTCAGGTTGGAGGCGGAAACGATCTGATAGAGATTTTTTAGTCCCACCTTGTTGCGTGCCAGAAGAATGATGTGCTTGGGGAACCGATTGGTTTTGCTGCCCAAGGGCCGCAGCTTCTCCATCTCCTGATTCACCGCTTGAAGCGTATGGATTCCCCGGTTATGGAGCATTTCCCAAAACGGAATCAGCATATAGCCTACCGTCGCCGCGTCATCGCTGGCACGATGGTGGTTAAAAGCCGGCAAATCCAAATGCTCCGCGACAATGTCTAACTTATATTTTCCCAACTTTGGCAGCAGATTTTGCGCCAAAATCAGGGAATCTACGTAAGTCGGGTGAAAGTCCAGTCCCACTTTTTTGCAGCCGGCGCGGATGAAGCCGATATCAAATTCCGCATTGTGTGCGGCCAGCGGACGACCGTTTACAAAATTCAGGAACCCCGTCAGCGCCTCTTTGAGCTGGGGTGCATTTTTCAGCATATCGTCCGTGATTCCAGTCAGGCCGATAATCTCCGGCGTCAGACGGCGGTTGGGGTTTACAAAGGTCTGAAACCGCTCTGCGATCTCTCCGTTTTTCAGCACCACTGCGCCGATTTCCGTAATGGCCTCCCGGTCCACCTTCAGCCCGGTCGTCTCAATATCAAAGCAGACGATTTCGCCGTCCAGCGAGCAGTCATCCAGCCCGTGGATGGCAACCCGGTCGTCAATATTATTGACAAAATAGCCCTCTACCGCATAGAGAATTTTGATTTTATCTCCCGCTGCATGCCAAGCGTCCGGGAACGACTGCGCGACGCCGTGATCCGTGATGGCGATAGCCGGGTGCCCCCAGCGAATCGCCTCCTTGACCACTTCCTGCGTGTCTGTGAGCGCATCCATGTTGCTCATTTTGGTATGCAGATGCAGCTCTACCCGCTTCACCGGGGCGGTATCCTCCCGCGGGGCATGCTCGATCACATTGATGTGGTAGGGGTTAAGCTGGATATCCTTTCCGTCCCACGTGGGTTCCATTTTTCCCTGTACGCAAAGCCACATGCCCGGCTTGATGGCATTCCCAAACTGTTCGGCCTCTTTCGCCGTCAAGTTTTTGTGCACGGTCACGGAATTCGTATAGTCCGTCATATCAAAGTTCAATCGCCACATACCCGGGCGGCGCGTTTCCACACATTCAGCGGCAAAAACCTTGCCTGCCACTGTGGCATTGCCCATTTTCAGGTCCAGCTCCTTCATGGGGCCGGGACGGGTCTTGATGGGTTTCCCCAGCAAAATCTGAGAAACCGCTGTCGCCCGCTTCTTGTCGCCGCTGCCCACCGTTGGCGGTGGTGCGACTTTTTCAATCGGCGGCGCCTTGCACGTGTGGTCAATGTCTACCCGGCGGAAGCCATAAACGCCCATGATGAGCTTTTTCAATTCCGCAAGGTCTTCTTCTGTCATCGCATTTCGAGTTGTCAGCTTCAGCGCAATGGAGAGCTGTTCCTGATCGATCACCGCACCGCCCAGCTCTGCACCTGTCAACTTCATTCGCAGCTCTCCGGAGAGCTGCAACTCTGCAAACATCTCAAAAAACGGAATGTTTTTCGCCATGGATTTCCCTCTCCGTCCTCTTTTTTCTCTAAACAGCAGCGGAGCGGCGCACCTCTGCGCCGCCGCTCTGCCTCAGGGTCAAAGGCGGTCAATTTCCGCCATCAAAGCATCCACAAGCTGCTCCTGTGGCACCTTGTAAAGGATTTCCCCTTTTCGGAACAACAGTCCTTCCCCGTTGCCGCCTGCAATGCCGATATCCGCAGCAGAGGCCTCGCCGGGGCCGTTGACCGCGCAGCCCATCACGGCCACCGTCAAATTTTTCTTGCAGTTGGTCAGTCGGCGCTCCACTTCCTCCGCGATGGGAATGAGGTCAATACGTGTCCGCCCGCAGGTTGGGCAGGCAATGAGATTTACCCCGCCCTTGCGAAGCCCGGCTGCTTTTAAGATTTTTTGTGCCGCCGCAATTTCCTCCAGCGGGTCCGCAGTCAGGGTCACTCGCATGGTGTCTCCAATCCCCAGACACAGCAGTCCTCCGATTCCCATGGCAGACTTCACAAGCCCCATAGAGGGCGTTCCGGCCTCGGTAACGCCCAGATGGAGCGGATAGTCCGTCTGCTGGGACAAGAGTTGATACGCCGCCATGGTCACCGGAACGTCCGAACACTTCACGGAAATGCAGATATCATCAAAGTCAAATTGATTTAACAGCCGGACGTGCCCCATGGCGCTTTCCACCAGTGCGGCCGCTGTCACGCCGCCGTATTTGGCCCGCAGCTCCTTTTCCAGCGACCCGCCGTTAACGCCGATGCGAATGGGGATGTGTTTTTCCCGGCAGATATCCGCAACAGCCTTCACATGATCGGCTCCGCCGATATTCCCGGGATTGATGCGAATCGCATCGATGCCGCGAGCGGCGCATTCCAGCGCAAATTTGTAATTGAAATGGATATCAGCCACCAGAGGGATGGAGATCTGTTCCTTGATGCGATCCACCGCCTCGGCAGCCGCCTGATCCGGAATCGCTACTCGAATGATCTCGCAGCCAGCGTTTTCCAGTGCCTTGATCTGCGCCACGGTTGCGGAAACGTCATCTGTTTTGGTATTACACATCGACTGGATGGAAACCGGCGCACCGCCGCCAACCGCCACCTGTCCGACCATCAGTTTTTTTGTCATACAGTCTCCGCCCCTTATCGGAAGATTTGAAACACGTCTTTGAACGTAATCAGCAGCATAAAGCCCATCAGCACCACAAAGCCCACCGTATTCACCGCTGCGGCATATTTTGCAGGCATTTTTCGATGGAACAGCGCCATGGACACGGTGTCCACCGCCAAAAACAGGATGTGTCCGCCATCCAGCGCGGGAATGGGCAGCAAATTCATAATAGAAAGATTCACTGCCAGCATAGCCGCAAAGGAAAAAAGGCTCTCCATCGCCGCACGGAAGCCGCCCTCCTTTTGGGCCTTTTCACCCTCCTGCGTCATCGTATTTACGATGCCAACCGGACCGCTCAAATCCTCCACGCCCGCTTCTCCCTGAAACAGCATTTGCAGACTCAATCGCACCACGCGCACAAAATCCACCGTGTTGAGCCACGCTGTTTTCAGCGTAGAGCCCACGGTTGCCTCTTCCACGCGAATAGTCAATCCGTACCCCTGATAGGGTTTTCCATCGGTGTTGGTATAGGTTTGGTAGGGCAAGGCGATCTGTCCCAGAGAAACCACCGCGCCGTCCCGCTTCACCGAAAGATCCACCAGACCATCCGCATCCAGCCCGGTCAAAAGCTGCACATCCGTGAATTGGTAGACGCGCTCGCCGTTAATAGTCCAAAGCTGGTCGCCCGGTTGAAGTCCCTGTTCGCCCTGCGCCGCAAAATCCGGTGCAAAGCCCATCACGTCCGTGGTATAAAAGGCGTCGGCTCCGCTGTACAGCGCCAGTACAATCAAAAATCCGGCCAGAAAATTCATGCCCGAACCGGCAGCAAATACGAAAAACTGCTTCCAAAAGCCCTGATGAGACAATGCACGCTCATCGTCGGAGTCGTCATCCTCCCCCTCCATCGCGCAAAAGCCACCCACCGGCAGCGCCCGCAGGGAATACTGCGTCTCGCTTTTTTTCCGTTTCCACAAAACCGGGCCCATGCCGATGGAAAACTCATTGACTTGAACCCCGCAGAGCTTTGCAGCGAGGAAATGCCCCAACTCATGAACAGCCACCAGCAGTCCAAAGATCAAAACGGCTGCCAAAATATATACGATCGTCATGAAACAGCTCCTATTTTTGCCAGTTTCCCAGCACATAGCGCCGGGCCGCCGCGTCAGCTTCCAAAAGCTCAGACAACGACGGATTTTGCAGGACAGATATTTGACCGCGCGCTTCTTCAACCAGACGGGATATATCGTAAAATCCAATTTTTCCCGTCAGGAAAAGGCGCACCGCCTCTTCATTGGCTCCATTTAAAACGGCACAGGCGGTTCCGCCCTCCATCGCCGCCTGCTCCGCCAGCTTCAGGCACGGAAATGTCTCCCGATCCGGCTGGGCAAACGTCAGTGGCGGACATTGCAGCAAATCCAGCGGCGCCGCCGGATTCTCCCCCCGGTTTGGGTAGGTCATCGCATAGCGAATCGGCAGACGCATATCCGGCGTACCCAATTGAGCCAACAGGGCTCCGTCCCGATACTCCACAAGGGAATGAACAATGCTTTGGCGGTGGATGACAACGCTGACCTTCTCCAGTGGCAGGCGATAGAGGCGCATGGCCTCAATCACTTCCAATCCCTTATTCATCAAGGTGGCGCAATCTACCGTAATCTTGGGGCCCATGGTCCAGTTGGGATGTCGAAGCGCATCCTCACGGGTCATTTTGCCCGTCTCCTGAGCGCTCATTCCGTAAAACGGGCCGCCGGAGCAAGTCAGAATCAGCCGCCGGATCTCGCCGCGGTCCCGGCAACCCTGCACACACTGGAAAATGGCGGAATGCTCAGAATCCACAGGCACGATCTCAGCGCCATAACGATCCGCGGCGTCCATCACCAATTCTCCCCCACAGACCAGCGTCTCCTTATTGGCCAGTGCAATTCGCTTTTTTCCCTCAATGGCAGCAAGGGTTGGCTGCAAGCCCACCATGCCCACCACAGCGGTGACAACAGTGTCGCACTCCGGCGCTGTGGCAGCCTCCGTCAGCGCAGGAAAGCCGCCCAGCACACGGATTTTGGTATCCGCCAGCCGCACAGCCAGATCTCTGGCAGAAGCTTCATCGGTCATCACGACCAAGCGGGGCTGAAAAGCCCGCGCCTGCTGCTCCATGCGCTCCACGCTGGCATGTGCCGTCAGCGCCGCTACACGCAGACCCAATTGCTCCGCGACATCCAGCGTCTGCCGGCCAATGGAGCCGGTGGAGCCCAAAATTGAAATGATACGACTCATACCATCATCCTATTCCAGAACTTCTAAAATCATCCAAACAAACGGTGCCACAAAGGTCACGCTGTCGAAGCGATCCAAGATTCCCCCGTGTCCCGGCAGGAGCTTTCCGTAGTCCTTCACGCCGAATTCGCGCTTAATGACAGAAAAGCTCAAATCTCCGATTTGACTGACGACGCTCCCAATCACCCCAAGGGGAATGACCGCGCTCCAGCCGAATCGTGTCACGCTGCTGGCAAATTGAGGCGCAAAATTTCCGACAATCCACGTGAGCAAAGCCATGCCGATCACGCCGCCGCACAGTCCGCCCATCGCGCCCTCCACTGTCTTTTTGGGGCTGACAAGGGGCGAGAGCTTGTGCTTTCCAAACAGCATCCCGGCAAACAGCGCAAAGGTATCACTGCCAAAGGCGATGCAAAGGGGCAAAAAGATCAGAGCCTGCCCCCCGGTCATTAGCCGCAGACGCAGCAGGCATGCAAGCATCCACGGAAACACGATACCCGCAAAAATCGCTCCGGTCACATCCGCAAACGAAACAGCAGACTTTTTCCCATAGTGCAAAATGGCATATGCAAACAAGAACAGAATCAACCCCATCGCCAAGAGCGGCAGCAGCGTATCTGCCGCCTGCGTGCCGGAGGTGGCATCCTGAAGGTCCAAAAGGGACACTTCCCCATGGTGCGGGGCGCTTCTGTAAATTTCAAGCGGAACCAACGCCGCTGCCAGAACCGTCAGTGGCGTCAGTTTGCGGCCCTGTTCCCCCGCCACCGCATGCATCAGCTCGTGCGCTCCGATGGCGCACATGGCCGATAACAGCAGCATGGTGGCCCAGTCCGGGGCCCACACGAAAACCGCCAGCAGCAGCGGGATGCCGACCACGGCGACCAGAACACGTTTGAACATGCTTATCCGTCCTTTTCTCTGACAAGGATTATTTCTTTACGCCGCCGAATCGGCGGTCTCTTGCGGCATACGAAGCCAAGGCGAGGTCCAGTTGTGCCTCATCAAAATCCGGCCAGAGCGTATCGGTGAAATAGAATTCCGAATAGGCGCACTGCCACAGCAGGAAATTGCTCAGGCGCAGTTCTCCCGAGGGGCGAATAATCAGCTCTGGGTCCGGAATCCCCTTGGAATCCAAATAGGCAGAAAACAGTGCCTCATCCAATTGCTCCGCTGTCTGCTCCCCAGCAACGCAGTCGGCAGCAAAACGCCGCACCGCACGCAAAATCTCATCCCGCCCGCCATAGTTCAGGCAGACATTTGCCTGAAAATCCCCGGGCTCCAAATGCCGGGAGATCTCATCCGTCTCTCTGGCCAAGGCTCTAAGCTCCGGCGAAAGAGGCCCCATGTCGCCAAAAAAACGCAGGCGAATGTGGTCGCGCTCCATGGTATCCACCGCTTCCAGAAGATATTTCTTCAAAAGCAGCATAATGGTGCCCACCTCATCGGCGGAGCGTTTCCAGTTCTCTGTGGAAAAAGCATAGACCGTGAGATATTGAATACCCAGTTTTTTGCAGTACATGGCCATCCGGCGAAACGTCTCCGCTCCTGCCTTATGCCCCATTGTGCGGGGCAAGCCACGCTTGGTGGCCCAGCGGCCGTTTCCGTCCATAATAATCGCAATATGGCGAGGCAGACGCGCTGTCTGCCCCGCCGTATCCGTGGTTTTCAAATTCTCAGCCATCAGACCGCCATCAATTCCTTTTCTTTTTTCGCCAGCAAATCGTCCAGTTTTTTGCAACTGTCGTCCGTCAGCTTTTGAAGGTCCTTTTCCACCTGCTTCATCTCGTCCTCGGTGATTTCAGCCTTCTTCTCCTGCTTTTTAAACGCTTCCATGGCATCCCGGCGGATGTTGCGGATGGCAATTTTTCCGTTTTCAGCATATTTATGAATCAGCTTTACCAATTCCTTACGGCGCTCCTCCGTCAACTGCGGAAAGCCCAGCCGAATGCTGCGGCCGTCGTTTTGCGGATTGATGCCAAGATCCGAGTTCTGAATGGCCTTTTCAATGGATTTGAGCGCGGTGGCATCCCACGGCTGGATGACCAGTGCCCGGGGATCGGGAGAGGAAATGGCCGCGATCTGCTGGATGGGGGTGGGGCTGCCGTAATAATCCACCATGATGCGATCCAACACAGCGGCGTTGGCACGACCGGCTCTGACAGAGGCAAAGTCCGCAGCGACAGAGTCGATGCTCTTGCCCATTTTTTCCTCATAAATTTGATATTCGTCCTTCAGCATATTGGGTTCCTTCCTTTCACAAGTCTGTTCATTTAAGTGATTCGTGAACAATCGTGCCCACATTTTCACCGCAAAGAGCGCGCACGATGTTCTGCGGGTCCTTTAACGCAAACAACAGCACAGGAATATGATTGTCCATGGAAAGCGATGTGGCCGTAGAATCCATGACCATCAGATGCTGCGCCAGCACATCATCGTAGCTGATTGCATCATATTTCACAGCAGTGGGGTCTTTCACGGGATCGGCGCTGTAAACGCCATCCACATTTTTCGCCAGCAAAATCACATCCGCGCCGATTTCTGCCGCACGCAAAACTGCCGCCGTATCCGTGGAGAAAAAGGGGTTTCCGGTTCCGCAGCCAAAAATGACAACGCGGCCCTTTTCCAGATGCCGGATTGCCCGGGAGCGGATATACGGCTCTGCCACAGCACGCATTTCAATAGCAGTCTGTACGCGAACGGGGATGCCCTTTTGCTCGCACACATCCGCCACAGCCAGACAATTCAGCACCGTGGCCAACATGCCCATGTGGTCAGCGCGAGTGCGCTCCATTTTTCCGCCGCCGTCCTTGACGCCGCGCCAGAAATTGCCGCCGCCAATGACAAGACCAACCTGAACGCCCATATCCAGACATTCCTTGATGACGTCACACACCTGAGCAATGACTTGAAAATCCAATCCCGTGTGCTTCTCACCGGCCAGTGCCTCGCCGCTGATTTTCAGCAGGACTCTTTTATAAACAGGCTTCGCCATACCATGTCCTCCGTTTTATCATCAAAATTCATATGGATTCATTCTATCGTATTTTTGCCCGTTTGCATAGGGGGTGCGATAAGATTTTTCCAAAAAAGAGGTTTTCTTTCTCAGTTTTCCCCTCTGCATTCCCAAAAAAGAAAGCCGGAGCGCTCTGCTCCGACTTTCCCTCCGCCGTTTACCGGATATAACTCAGCAGGCGCCCCGTCTCCATTGCCGCCAGCGCCCGCACGCCGTCAAAATCCACATAGGGGTTGTAAATTGCCTCCAGCGCGTCATGCTCCATCTTGGCCCGGCGTAAAGCCGCGGTTCCCTCCTCCCGCAGCAACGTCGCCATACGCGCCTGAAAGCGCAGACGAGCTTTCCCCGCAGGCTCCGTCATGGCGTCGATCCGAATCCGACGGAATGGTTTTTTCCCATATTCCATTCCCGCACGCGATGTGACAAACGCCAGTCCAAGCCCGGGAATCAACAAATGCTCGATGCGTGTCGGTTCTTCCGGCGCAAGACAGGCCACTGTATTCCAGCCCTTTTTCACCGCAGCGTGGCGGAGCTTTTCGAGCAGGTCCCCCGCAAGCTCCCAGCTATCGGCAAATTCATAGACCTTGGGGCACAGCGTATCTACGCTGTCAAACCTCCAAACAGGCCCCTTGTGGGTCAGGCTTCCTAAAAAGCGAACGGTGGTGCGTCCCTGCTCCGGGCCATTGCGCCGCAGCTCCCTTGCGATGATTCCCTCCACTCTGCGGATTCCCCGTTCCCGGTCAAAGGCGGTTCTTGCCGCCGTCACAGCATCCAGCTCCACCTGCCTCGCAGCCTTCAGATTGTGATATGCCTGTGCGTAAGCCGCCTGATACGCATGCGTGCGTGTTTTCACCTCTCCCGCCGCGGCTTTTGCAGCCGTCAAGTCATAAAATCGCCCTAAATTGACATAGCGGTCCACAGCCGCCGGATACTTTGGCTCTATGACATGGGGCGATGTTCCATCCACCACCGCGCACCGCAGCTCCGGCAGCACCACACCATCCAGAGAGTCCGGATCTCCCGAACACCAGAGATATTCCACCGGCGTGCCCACATGCTCCATCGTCTGCCCAATCATCCGCATGAATGTTGCCTTTCCCACACCGGGTCCGCCTTTGAGAATCATGAAATCGTATGTATCCTCTACATCCACCAGCATCGGAAATAAATTCTGAAAGCCTTCGCCACTGTTGGCGCCTGCAAAAAAGTTGGTCACCTGTGCCATAGTGTCCCCTCCAAGTTCCATTCTTACCTCAAGATATGCACAAAGGCGCTCGTCTGACAGCAATTTGAGCAGCACGCGAGCAAAAAGTCTAAGGACCAAGCTTTAACTTCTGGCTTTTTTTAATATTTGTGGTGAAATCTGTCGAATAGTCTGCTATAATTTTTATATCATCTTCAAAGACAGGAGCTTACCTCATGGAAAGCCAGTATTCCTCCGCCTTTACCGAACAAGAGCGCGCTGCCCGCCGGGCGGAACGCGCCGCAAATCGCAAACAGAAGCTTCACGAGCGGCGCATACGCCGCTTGAAACAATTGCTCCCCTTCTGCCTGCTGCTGGCTTTGCTGGTTGTTTTGCTCACCGCTTGGGCAAATCACAGAAAAGAGCCCATCGAGCAGCCGCCAAGTCCCCACGCCGTCTTGGATACAAGCGATCCGCCCCCGGTAGACACGGTGCCCTTTTCCTTGACCGACTCTGCGGATACAGTATACCTTGGAGAGGATTTCTCCAGCTCCTATGTCATTCTGGCAGACATGGAATCCGGTCAAATTCTTGTGGAAAAGAACTCAGAAGCCGTCATTTCGCCTGCCTCCATGACCAAAATTTTGACCTTGCTGGTCGCTGCCGAGCAAATTGAGGATTTGGACGATACCTTTACCATTCCCATTGAAATTACGGATTTTTGCTATGTGAATGATTGCAGCGTCGTGGGGTATGAGGTAGGCGAATCGGCCACCGTTCGAGAATTGCTCTACGGAACGATCCTCTCCTCCGGCGCAGACGCGGCCCTTGGTCTGGCGTATTACACTGCCGGTTCGCAGGAGGCATTTGTATCCCTCATGAACGAAAAGCTGGTCGAGCTGGGGCTTTCCGAAACCGCGCACTTTACAAACTGCGTGGGCATATACAACTCCGAACACGTCTGCACCGTGCGGGACATGGCAATCATTTTGAAAGCCGCCATGGAAAATCCCCTGTGCCGGGAGGTTCTCTCCACTCACACCTACAAAACTGCCCCCACGCCCGAGCATCCGGAAGGTCAAGTCCTCTCCAACTGGTTTTTGCGGCGGATCGAGGATAAGGACACCGGAGCCGTGGAAGTCATCGGCGCAAAGACTGGCTTTGTCGCGCAGTCCGGCTCTTGCGCCGCCAGCTATGCTGAAAGCAGCAGCGGTCAGGGCTATCTCTGCGTCACCGGGAACGCATACAGCAGTTGGCGCTGTATTTATGACCACGCAGCGCTGTACGCCGCTTATTGCAAGGAACCGTCTAGCGATCCGGAAACCACGGTGTCTCAGTAACCGGAGACACCCTCGCAAACCGTGTACTTCAGCGCTTTAAGCACAGCGCCCTCTCCCCTTTGGAACGTTTTCCCCGCTGGGACTTTCATGCACAACAAACGAGATCCCCGACAGCCGTCGGGGATCTCGTTTCTTTATGGGTAAGCGTCAAACGGGCAGGAAAAAACGGGCTCGCCAAAGTAGGCAAGCCCGCA
>CAZKMN010000027.1:0-13364 GCA_964553905.1 uncultured Oscillibacter sp. | reverse complement strand
TTCTTTGCGTGGCTGCCCGCCGCGCCGGGGTTTTGTGGTTGTTCTCGTTTTCGTTACGAGCCGGTCAATGCGCTGTCCATCAGGAAAATCAGTTCCAGTACGCTGCGAAAGGATTGCTCTTTGCCGCCCTCCAGCCAACTGACAGAGCCCTGCCAACTGGCGTTTTGTCGGAAAAGGATTCTCAGTGCGAAGGTTGCCAGCTTTCCTTTTTGTCTCTCGTCACCGGGCGGAGCCTCCGCATTCCGTGTCAGTGCCGGAGAAAAGGTCCGCGCCGCTGTAAACGACTGGGGAAATCGCATTTCATTGAGTAGATCGTCCGTCTTGAAGAGGAATTCTACCAGACTTTCAAAGGTCTCACCCTCGCAGGACGGATTGTACAGCCGCCCCACCGGCGTCCGGTTTTCGTAGGTGTCCACGCAGACGACTGTGGTCCTGTATTCATTGCCACGCAATTTTTCTCGCATTCCAGCGTTCGCCCCCCTTTCCTTGTTCTTGCTATGCAGTATAGCATATGGCGGTTACAAGAACGGTTACATTTTGCAAAATGCCTTTCAAATTTTTAAAAAAACTTTTCTAATCTTTATGTCCGATTTTTGGTCATAGTATACAAATTTTCCCTGTCCGCAAAAAAGGGCATCCCTTTTGGGATGTCCTTTTGGCTCAGTCAAGTCTCCGGCGTAGCTGTTCGGGCTGATCCGCGTAATCCAGCGCAGTTTCCCGGGAGATCTGCCCGGTCTGTACAAGCGTCAAGATAGACTGGTCCATGGAGACCATTCCCTCCGCCGCACCGGAAATGATGGCATTATCGATCTGGTGGCTCTTATTGTCTCGGATCAGGTTGCGAATCGCCGCATTCATATGCATGATCTCTATGGCGGGCACCAGCCCTCCGTTCAGGTCCGGCAAAAGCCGCTGGGAGACGACCGTATGCAGTACCATGCTCAGCTGTACGCGAATTTGGGATTGCTGGGTACTGGGAAAGGAATCGATGATGCGATCGATCGTGTTCACGGCCCCTTTGGTATGCAGCGTGGCAATGACCAGATGTCCGGTCTCCGCCGCCGTCATCGCCGTCCGGATCGTCTCGTGATCCCGCATTTCTCCCAGCAAAATCACGTCCGGTGCCTGCCGGAGACAGGAGCGCAGCGCCGAAAGATAATTTTCCGTGTCGATGGCGATCTCCCGCTGGCTCACAATACTTTTCTGATCCCGATGCAAATATTCGATGGGGTCCTCCAGCGTGATGATGTGCGCTTCTCTTGTGCGGTTGATCCGGTCGATGATGCAGGCCTGCGTGGTGGATTTTCCGCTGCCCGCAGTGCCGGTGACCAGCACCATGCCATGGGCCACCTCCGCCAGCGCCATCACAGATTCCGGGATATGAAGCGCTTGATAGTCCGGGATGTCAAAGGACACCACCCGCACCACCGCCGCCAACGATCCCCGCTGGCGATACGCGTTTACCCGGAAGCGGGCAAGGCCCGGCACCGCAAAGGAAAAGTCGTCGTCCCCGGTGGCGAGATAGCGCTCCATCGAGCGGTCCGCTCTGGCGTAAAGCGCCGTAATGAGACGCTCCGTCTCCGGAGGAAACACCTTTTCAGCAGAAATCGGACGGATGCGACCGTCTGTTTTTTCGCTGATGGGTCCGCCTGCAATCATAAACAGATCGGACGCGTGGTCCTCCACCGCCCGCCGGAGATATGTCAGCAATTCATCCATCACTTTGTATCCTCTCTCTTGGATTCAGCCGGGAAGCTGTCCGTCCCAGACGCCCAGCCCCTCGTCCGCCTGCCACGCCGTCGTGGAAACTGCCTGCCAGCGCAAAACGGTCCATGCATCGCGCTCCAACCGCACCTCGACCTCCAAAGTCTGAGCATCCGAAATGGGGCAGGCATAGGTATACGTTCCGCGCTCCGTCACCGTGACGCTCTGCGGCACATCGCCACGGCGAAGCCGGGCAAGGATGCGCTCCGCCTCGCCATCCGCCTTGTAATAGGCGGACACCGCCTCCACAGAGGCGTCCGCCAGCCGCCGGTCCGCCTGCACCGTGGAAAGGCTCAACAGCGCAAACACCGTGAGACAAAGTACGGCAAAAATCACCAGCAGCGAGCTGCCGCCCACCGCAGGCGCAGAAAATCGTTCACGCGTCATATGCGCCCTCCTGCCAGTTCACGGACAGGCTGTACAGCCAGTCGCCCTCTGCGGTATAGACGCTCACATCCGCCCCTCCCAGCAGCTCCTCGCCGCTCTCTCCGGCTGTCACCAGAAGATAATAGGCGGCCGCTCCCTCGCTTTTCCAGTCCGCGTCATAGTGCACGCCCAGCATTTGACCGTTCCACACGCCGCCCAGCTCTCTTGCGGCGCGGTCATAATCCCCGCGGCAGCTCTTCAAAAGCTCGGCTGCGTTCTGGGCGGCAACCACCGCGCCGTCCCGCTCCCCGCTGGAAAAAGACAGTTTTTCCGACAGGGCAAATACCTGCACGCACAGCGCTGCGGAGAGGGCAAACACCAGCACCATCACCAGTTGCTCCATCAGCGCCAACGGTCCGCGACTTTTCATGACGCCGCCTCCTCTCCGCTGCGAAGTTGCAGGGCAAGGCTCTGCTCCGCGCCGTCAGGCAAGGTGAGGTGAAAGGTCAAAAGGTCGCCCTCCATCTCAAATTCCGCTGCGGCGCAAGGCAGAAGCTTCTCCCCGTCCTCCCGGGACATCTCCGCATTTGCATCGAAAAAAAGCTCCCACAAATACCCGTCCCGGGCGTAAATACGCGTGGCGTACGGTTCACCCTCCACGCTCTCCGTGAGGGTCAGAGCCGCGCCGCCGTCAAACTCCGCCACCGTGACAGCGCCCAATCGGTCCGCCTGCCGCACCTTAGTAGCCAGATACTGCACAGCGGTGCGCCGGTCATACGCCGTGTTGTCCCGGTCCACCAGACGCCGATAGGCGTCCGCTCCCGTCAACAGCACCGCTAAAATGCACAGGGCGAAAATGCCTGCCAGCGCCAGCGCCAGCAAGCCGTCCCATCGATGTTTGATTTCCTGTCGTTTCATCATTTTTCCAGCACCGTGATCTCCGGCATCAGATTTTCGGCAAACACCTGATAATCCACCACAAAGAGATCCTCATCCACCTGAATCCCATACCGGTTTTCCAAATAGGAGAGGTCCGGCGGATACACGCCCTCTGCGGCATAACAGGCCACCGCCCCGCGGCGGATGGAATCCTCCAGTTGACGGCGGCCCTCATCGGTCCTGCCGCTTTCCACGCGCTCCATCGCCGTAAAAAACCACACCAGCGCGCAAGCTGCCGCCCCGATCATCAAAAGGCCCCGGGTGGCTCCCGGCCATCTCTTTTCCCGTCTCATCATCTCAGCCGATCGCCGTCATGATATTCATCAAAGGCAGCATGACGGAAAGCAAAATCAGTCCCACCAGCAGGGAGGAAACCAGCACCACGCCCGGCTCAATCCGCCCCACGGTTCTCTCCAGCGCGTCCTCGCTCTCCTCGGTCAGGCGGCGCGCGACCTCCTCCATCACGGCGTCGCCGGTTCCGCTGCGCTGCCCCAGCGCCAGCAGGCGGCACGCGGAAGCAGGCAAGACCCCGGTAAGCCGCAACGTCTCAGAAAGGTCCTCTCCCTGCTCCAGCCGCTTTTGCGCGTCCAGACAGCGTGCCTGTGCAGCGGGAATTTCCGCTTGCAGGCCGCCCGCCAGCTCCAGCGCCTCGGAAAGCTGCAAGCCGCTGCGAAGGCCCATAGCCAACGCCTGCGCGAAGCGGGCGGTGGTCATCTGCCGGGAAAGGCCCCGATCCCCCCGCCATTTGTGCCACAGGCTGAGCATTCGCTGTCGAAACCCGCCGCTAAGGGAAAACGCAGCGAGAAACGCCGCCACAAGCGCCAAAATTCCGCAAAGCACCGGCATCGCCGCATCCAATCCGCGCCCCAGCGCCAGCAGACCGCCAGCTACACCGGTGAGGCTGCCGCCCAGCGACTCATAAACCGAATTAAAAATAGGGAGCACCTTCGTCAGCAACACCACAATCACCACCAGCATCAAAACCAGCAGGATCGCGGGATAGGTCAGGGCGCTTCGCACGCGGCGGTCCAGCCGCCCCAGATCCTCATAGTATCGGGACAGGGCTTCCAACGCCTCCTCTGTGCGACCGGAGCGCTCTCCCACCTCGACCAGCGCACACACGTAGACGGGAAACCGTCCCGCCGCTCGCAGCGCGGCAGCCAGCGGCTCGCCATCATCCACCCGATGCGCCATATCCGCCAAAAGTCGGCGGTCCTCTGCCCGAGGCGTCTCCTCTGCCAAGAGAGAAAGTCCCTCGCCCAAGCTCACGCCCGCATGGATCAGCAGCGACAGCTCCAGACAAAACGAGGATAGTTCCTCATGGCTAAAATTTTCTTCTTTCATAGTGCCCTCCCGCCCCATCAAACACAAATGGGCTTGCAGATTCTCTGCAAGCCCATTTTAGAACATTTCTCCCGGTTCGTAAAGGGGAAGTTCTTTAATAGAGGTATTTGGCCGTATAATTCTTTCCGTCGCCAATGTATTGCATGATGGCGGCGCTTTGCTTTCCGCTGGAAGCGAAGGTGGGGTCCATCCGCTGCCATGTGGTACCGTCGAAATAAATCGCGCCGTCAATCCACCCGGTTTCCTCGGACCAGACGTTGATCCAAGCGTGATAGGCCGTCCCGGCATAACCCACCACCAGCTTGCAGGGAACGCCCTGACTCCGCAGCATTCCGGTCATCATGGCAGCATAATCGAAGCAGATCCCCTTTTTTGTGGCCAAAACCGTATCCAGCACCGGCAGATAGCCGCTTTGCACCGATTTGGCCAGCTCCTTGTCATAGGTGATGTGCGTCACCACAAAGTCATAGATGGCCTTCACCTTTTCCAGCGGGTCCGTCTGTTTTCCGGCCAGTTCCTCGGCCTTGGCCACCGTTTTGGGTGCAGAGGCATAATCCACGTACTGATTGGGCCGCAAAAACGGAGCAAATTCGTCCGCCAGCGTCACGTCCGTGGTCAACGAGAGAACCGCCGCGTACTTGTTCCCGGTAATATTTTCGTACACCGTCACCTGATAGCTGCCATTGCCGTCAGAGAGCGGGAACGTCTCCCACTTTTGGGCAGTCAGATTATAGGTGTAGGTCGTGGTAGGGCCCTTGACCTGCGCCTTGAGCCGTTTGGCGGTCGCGGCAGTATATTGCGCCATGACGTAGCCGTCTTTTGTATGCGAGTAGTCGATAATCGCCTTGTCCACCGCTTTTGTCAGCGTCCCAGAGGCCACAGGCGTCATGGAATCGGCCAGAGCCGCAGGCGCCTCCGCCAATGCCACAGCCTCATCCTCCAACTCCGTCTCGCCCATGGATACGGCGTCCAGATAACCCGACGCGGTTGTTTGAATCTGACCGCAACCCACCAGCAAGCAGATCGCCAGCAGCAGCCATGTTATTCCTTTTTGAATCACACGCGGCATCTTCATCACTCCTTCGTAGTGTACAGCGTGCACTTTCCTTTTTTCAGTGTAACAGATTTTTTCACAAATGAGAAGCACTTTTTTTCATTTTTCTTGCCATTTCGCTAAATACTTGTAACCGTCCTTGTTTCCCATTGCAAACTGTTTTTAATTGTGCTAACCTAAAGATGTATATATGCCAGAGACTCCGATTTCTTTAAATCCTTTAGGAACAGGAGGTTGCAGTTATGGAAAAAGCCGTCCTACATGTGCAGATGTTGGGGAATTTTGCTCTTCAGCTTGGGCAGCAGGAAATCAACGACTGCGACAATCGTTCCCGTAAGGTCTGGCTTTTGCTGGCCTATATGATCTATTGCCGCAACTGTTCCGTTTCTCAGGAAGAGTTGACAAATTTGCTCTGGAACGGTGACGAGAGCAGCTCCAACCCCATCAACGCGCTGAAAACCATGTTCCATCGCGCCCGCAATATGCTCAACCAGCTCGATAATGCCGCCGGGCACTCGCTGATCGTGCGACGGGAGGGGAATTACGCTTGGAACTGTGACGCGCCGCTGGTGTTGGATGTGGATGAATTCGAGGCAAACATCCGCGCCGGGTCCGCCGCCACAGACGAATCCGAACGGCTCGCCGCCTATTGCAAGGCTCTCTCGCTCTATGAGGGCGATTTTTTGCAAAAGCTTGGATCAGAAGCATGGGTCGTCCCCATTGCCGCCTATTTCCACAATCTCTATCTGCAAACGCTCTCAGAGGTTTTGCCGTTGCTGGAAAGCCGTGGCAGAGCGGAGGATGCGGTCAGTTTGTGCCGTCACGCCATCGAGATCGAACCATATCAGGAATCTCTCTATCAGCATTTGATGCAAAATCTTCTGGCTCTCGGCGAGCAGAGAAGCGTCATTCAAATCTACGAAGAGATGAGCCAGCTCTTATTTGACAATTTCGGCGTGATGCCTGCCGACGAGACGCGCGCGCTGTACCGGGAGGCTGTCCGCACCGTCAATGACCGTGCGCTGTCCATCGGCGCCGTCCGCGAGCAGCTGCGTGAATCGACTCAGGCAGAGGGCGCTCTCTTTTGCGATTATGACTTTTTCCGCGTCATTTACCATGCGGAGGCCCGCGCCGTGGCCCGCAGCGGTGACGCCGTCCACATCGGTCTGATCTCCGTGGGAGACGAAAACGGAATGCTCCTTCCCAAGCGCAGTCTGGACCGGTGCATGGAGAATTTACAGGATCTGATCCGCACCAGTCTTCGCAAGGGGGACATCGTCTCCCGGTGCAGCATTTCTCAATACATTTTGATGCTTCCGCAGGCAAATTACGAAAATAGCTGCCAGATCTGCGCGCGAATCACCAAGGCCTTTGCCCGCCAGTATCCCCACTCTCCGGCAAAGCTGCAATATTCCGTGCAGCCGCTGGAGCCCAACGCCTGACGTTGTTGGATCTACCGCCCGGATTTTTAAAAAGCACGGTCACCGCCTTTGGCGATTGAAATAGTCAATAGTTAGTAGACACAAAAATCCCATTAGGCCGCCAGTTCTGTTCGAAACAGGACTGGCGGTTTTCCGTTGATGTAGAGAGACAACGTAATTGAGAAACGCGGGAAAGGGCGGGATTGAACGGGGGGACGCGGGAAACCCTGTATTTTCAACGGGAAACGGGCGCTTTTGAAACGAGACGGCCCGCATTGTATCAACAATCTTGAGAAGAAAACGAGCGGGAGCGTCGGCAGCGGTCGGCGCTCTCTTTTTGCGCCCAGGACATCCAGGTCACGCGGCGCGGCGACGACGGCCACACGGTACGAAAAACCCCGGGAAACGCCTGTAAATCAAGCATTTCTCGGGGTTCATTGTATGGCAAGGGCCGCTCGAAACGCCCCGGAAGTCA
Organism: uncultured Oscillibacter sp.; assembly: GCA_964553905.1. Classification (GTDB taxonomy): domain Bacteria; phylum Bacillota; class Clostridia; order Oscillospirales; family Oscillospiraceae; genus Oscillibacter. Next base: position 6,001 of record CAZKMN010000027.1, on the reverse strand, counting down.
CAGCAGCAGACCGTAGAGGGCGAGTCTCGCGACCCTTGACGTCAGTATAGCACGGCGGCTGCGATCTGGCAAGACGTTCGAGCGTGCTACCCCGACCAGAAACGCACAAAATACGATCTCCGTCGCCGTAGACACCTTGACCCTCGGAGCCCACACCGTCAAGGTAATCGTGAGCGACGGCCAGGGAGGCACAGCTACTCGGACGTGGACGTTCACCCGTACTGCGGCACTCTACAATCTGTGTTCTCCATTGCTCAAGTTTTGCCTGGTGCTTTAATTCTTGTGAGCCCAACGTATACACCCCCAGATATGAGAATTCTCGAGAAGTCTTAAGACTTCCCGAGAATAGTATCTCACATCAGGTGTTGCTTTTTAAATCCGTCAGCGCATTTGACGCTTACTTTTTTACACTCCTTTTCCTTATATTAGCGCAAAAAAGATGGTAGGCATTTTCATGTCTACCATCTTTTTACCACTTCAACCGCCTTTGGCGATGACCGTGCTTTTTTAGCGTTTTAGGGGTAATAGGGGAACTCTACTTTCGTGCGGGCCAAGACTTGTCAGTCGTCTTCGTGATCGTCATGGTCGTCATCATCGTGGTCGTCGTAGTCATTGCGATCATCGTGGTCGTCGTGATCATCGTAGTCATTGCGATCATCGTGGTCGTCGTAATCATCGCGGTCGTCGTGGTCATCGTAGTCATTGCGATCATCGTGGTCGTCGTAATCATCGCGGTCATCGTGGTCATCGTAGTCATTGCGATCGTCTGCGGTCACGCTTTTGAGCGGTTCGGAGATCTTTTGAAGAATGCTGCCGCTTTGAACGTCGATCTCATAGTCATAAGCCTTGTCCTTGGTATAAAATTCAATCTCATAAACCGCTTTTCCATGCTCCTGATCCTGCTTTGCCTCGGTAAAAGTCACCTGATTGGCGGAGAGGCCGGCATCGGCCAGCGCCTTTTTCTTGGCGGCTTCCAGCGCGGCGCTTGTTGCCTTGCTCACAGTCGTGGTGGTGTCCTTTTTCTGGGTGGTCTTCTGGGTTGCAGAAGAAACAGCGTCAGTAGAAGGGCTCTTGGTGGATGCGGCAAACGCGGTGGTTGCCAAGGCTGCGATCAAACTCAGGGCGCACAGGCCGATGGTCAGTTGTCTTTTCATAAAAAACAGCTCCTTTTTTTGATGTTATCCGCAGTCTAACATGCAAAGCTTAAAGCTATATTAGGATTTTTAAAAAAGAGGCATTTCCAAAAAGAATGTGCTGCCCTCGCCCGGTACGCTTTCCACCCGGAGCGTGCCGCCGTGGAATCGGGCAATTTCCAAAGCCATTGCCAGCCCAAGCCCCGCGCCCTGAGAGGTATGGGAGGAATCCGCCTGATAAAACCGGCGAAAAATTTTTTCCTGCTGTTCCGGTGGAATCCCAATTCCGTCATCGGATACAGAGAGCTGCGCCGATTTTCCCGCTCGGCAAAGGGCCACTGTGATATGGCCCCCGGGGACCCCATATCGATACGCATTGCTCACGAGATTGGTCACCAGTCGGGACAAAAGCTCCCGATTCCCCCGGACGACCACATGCTCCTCCACCGTGTAGCACAACACGATCCCCTGCTCCCGCAGCAATGCCAAATCCTCACACAAGGTAGAGGTCAGCTCCGAGAGGTCCAGCTCTTCCATGGGAAAGCTGTCAGACTTTCGCTCCAGCCGTGCAAAGCGCAGCATGTCCTCGATCAATCTGGCCATTTTCTTGCCCTGCCGCTGAATCACGACCAGCGCCTGCCGATCCTCCTGTGCATTTTTCGGCTGGGAAAGGGAATATTCGCATTGGGCCAGAATGACGGACATGGGCGTTCGCAGCTCGTGGGACGCATCGGAGGTGAACTGGCGCTCCGTCTCAAAAGAACCGTCCAGCCGGTCGAACATGGCGTTGAATGTCTCCGCCAGACGATGGAGCTCGTCATCCCCAGGCGAGAGGGCAATCCGGCGCTTTAAGTCCCGTCCCTGCCCGATTTGGTCGGCGGCGTCCGAGATCTGTTGAATCGGCCGCAGCATCCGCCCGGCGATCCAGTATCCTCCCCCGCAGGCGAGCAACAGCAGCAGCGGAAGCGCCATCAGAGAGAGGCGGATCATGGCGGAAAGCTGAGACTGCGCGCCATTTTCAGGCGCCACGCCACGCAGCCAAAGCGCCGGTCCTCCCTCTGTTTCCACAGCCCGGTCAAAAACAAGGCAGGAGATGTTCTCCACCACGGTCTTTTGCACCACGCCGTCCTGCATGGCCAAATTTGCCGGAGCCTGCCGGTCGGTCTGCCCATAGAGGAGGACGCCGTCTGCTCCATAGAGCCCCACCGTGGCGCCATTGACCCGGCTTAGAAAGTCGTCCTCAATCTCCACATAACCGCCGCCGTAAGGCAGCAGGCGCTCTCCATCGTCGCCATCCTCAGTACTATGGAAGTCCACTTCCTCCAGATTTTTTTCCACGGCCTCCATCAGCCCGCTTCGGAGGCTCTCCTGCAACACAGACTCGCTAACCGTCAGCATCACGCCTGCTGTGAGGGCGATAATGACCGTGAGTGCCGCGGCAAACCACAGCGTTATTTTGAATCGAATGGATGCGTGCTTCATAAGTCCTCCCGCAGCACATAGCCGCTGCCGCGCACCGTGTGGATCAGTTTGGACGGAGATGCGCCGTCAATTTTTTTCCGCAGATAGCTGATATAGACCTCCACCACGTTGGTACCGCCCTCATATTCAAAATTCCAGACATGGTCCTCGATCTTTTCCCGAGACAGCACCGTGCCCCGGCAGCGCATCAGGTACTCTAAAATCTCATACTCTCTGGCTGAGAGCGCAATCGCTCTGCCGCCCCGGCTGACCGTGTGGGCAGCGCAGTCCATGGTGAGATCTCCCACAGTCAGGACGTTATCCGGCATGGCATAAGTGTTTCGTAGCATGGCGCGCAGCCGGGCCGTCAGTTCCTCAAAGGAAAACGGCTTGACCAGATAGTCGTTCGCGCCGCTGTCCAGTCCCCGGACCCGATCGCTCACGGCGTCTCGCGCCGTCAAAAACAGCACCGGCGTGGTCTTACCCGCCTCGCGCAGATGCCGCAGCACCGCAAACCCGTCAGCCTTCGGCATCATAATATCCAAAATCAACGCATCATAGCACGCATTGGCGGCGTCCAGATAGTCCATGGCCTCCTGACCGTCAAAGGTGCTGTCCACGCTATATCCGTCCTTCGTCAGCTTTTGACAAAGCAACCGATTCAAATCCCGCTCATCTTCCGCCAGTAAAATCCGCATGTTCTCGCCCTCCTTTGTTCCATGATAGCAACGTTTCCTGAAGGTTTTCTGAGAGCGCGGCTCCTAAAAGTCCGCTCTCCCCTCTGTTTCTCTTATCATATCCATGTTTTCCCATGAAAGCAATCCTATTTTTGCTGGGAAGTCTCCGCCTATTTAGCAGGAAACGGCAGAAAAAGAGCCTGCCGCCCGCAAAATGCAGGCGACAGGCTCTTTTCATTTGAACATACGCTCGCGAATGCGAAATCGCGCAAAACCTCGCTCAGCGAAAGCAATCAGTGCTTTCTTGCATGGATGGTTTTGATGACCGCCAAAGTTCCCAGCATCAGCGCAATGGCGATGGGCAGCGCAATGAACGCATTGGGCACAAAGCCCGCGATGAGGTAGCTCACAAAGCTGACCGCAGCCACGGTGATCGCATAAGGAAGCTGGGTGGAGACGTGGTTCACGTGGTCGCACTGTGCGCCCGCAGAGGCCATGATGGTGGTATCGGAAATGGGAGAGCAGTGGTCGCCGCAAACCGCGCCAGCCATGCAGGCGGAGATGCAGACGATGGCCAGCGGATTGTCCATGGAAAACACGTTTTGCACAATGGGAATCAAAATGCCGAAGGTGCCCCAGCTTGTGCCGGTGGCAAAGGCCAGCAGGCAGCCGATGACAAACACGATGGCCGGCAGGAACATCTGCATGCTGGCGGCAGAGCTTTGCACGAAGTCCCGGACAAAGAACTTGGCGCCCAGAGAGTCGGTCATGGCCTTCAGGCTCCATGCAAAGGTCAGGATCATGATGGCAGGGACCATGGCCTTGAAGCCCTCGGGGATGCAGTTCATCATTTCCTTGAAGCTCATGGAACGGCGAATGGTGTAGTACACAAACGCAACAATCAGCGCAAAGGAGGAGCCCAGCATCAGTCCCACAGACGCGTCGGAATTGGAAAACGCCTCCACAAAGCCGGCGCCGGAGAAAAATCCGCCGGAATAGATCATACCGATCACGCAGAAAACGACCAGCACCACGATGGGCAGCACCAGATCCAGCACGCTCCCGTGCCCCTCTTTGCCCTCATCGTCCATGCCTGCATAGGGGTTTGCGCCGGAAAAGAGATCGCCGTTTTCAATGGCGTTCTTTTCAAAGCGAGCCATGGGGCCGAAATCCACTTTCATAACAGCCAGTCCGACCATGGTGACCACTGTCAGCAGGGCATAGAAGTTGAACGGAATGGCGCGGATGAACAGGCTCAGCCCCTGTCCCTCCTCCGCAAAGCCAGCCACAGCGGCGGCCCAGGAAGAAATCGGCGCAATGATGCAGATGGGCGCGGCAGTGGCGTCGATCAGATAGGCCAGCTTTGCCCGGGAAACCTGATGCTTGTCGGTAATAGGGCGCATCACGCTGCCCACGGTCAGGCAGTTGAAATAGTCGTCAATAAAAATGAGGCAGCCCAGCACAATGGTTGCAAGCTGTGCGCCAACCCGCGTTTTGATATGCGTCTGTGCCCAGCGACCGAATGCGGCAGATCCGCCGGCCTTGTTCATGAGACACACAATAGCGCCCAAAATCACGAGGAAGATCAAAATGCCCACATTATACCCGTCGGAGAGCACGCTCACCAGACCGTCGCTAAACACATGCAGCACTGTGCCCTCAAAGCTGAAGTTGGAATAGAGCATTCCGCCCACCAGAATTCCGAGGAACAGCGAGGAATAGACTTCCTTGGTCAAAAGTGCCAGCGCAATGGCGATGACCGGCGGCAGCAGCGCCCAAAGCGTATTGTAAAAGCGGCTGGGGGATTCCACATAGCCCGTGCCGCCGCAGACGGCGCAGACGTTACTGCCGCCGCAGCTTTCGCAGTCCGGGTCCAGCGCATGGCAGTCCAGACAGGCGCCCGTAGCGCCGCAGGCGGAGCATTCCACCATCTTTGTTCCGCTCTCCTCCGTGAGGTCCGCGGCAAACGCGGAGACGGACAGGGCGGTGCTCACCAGCAGAGCAATGGTCAGCAGGGGCAGGATCTTTCGCAGCAGTTTTTTCATGATGCTCTCTCCTAAAAAAATAATGAAGCCACGACAGACGTCATGACTTCATACTGCGCGCAGGCGTATGGAACCACGACAGCGCTCCGTCCCAGCGGGACGACAGTCTGCGAAATATTCTTCCGCAGCCCGGCTCCGCATCCCACAGGCAATGGATGCAAAACCTCGGCGAAGGCCCCTTTCCGCCCTCCCCGCGCCTGTTCGTTTGGGAAGGAGTACTCTTGACGTCCGCGCCTCTATCATGCTTAGCTTTTTTATTATAGCCGACAGGTTTAAAATGTCAATCATATTTTCCGTTTTTTTCGGATTTTCCTATTTTTCTTGCAAAAAAAGCGCCGAAATCGGCGCTTTTTTTGCAAGAGCTCTTCTCAATAGCGACCGAGGCTTGCCGCCGTATCCGCCGTGGCGGTTTTTCCGAAGTGGAAATCGTTGCCCGGGAGGATCGCATTGAGCGCAATGCCGGCAATGGCGGCAATGGCCAGACTGGTGAGCGTGATGGACGCGTTGCCCACCGTGAAGGTCAGTCCGCTGGTGAAGCCCAGTCCGCTGACCAGAATGACTGCTGCGATAATCAGGTTCCGGGATTTGGTGAAATCCACTTGGTTTTCCACCACGTTTCGCACGCCGATGGCGGAGATCATACCATAGAGGATGAAGCTGACGCCGCCAATGATTGCGGAGGGAA
>CAZKMN010000026.1:0-13409 GCA_964553905.1 uncultured Oscillibacter sp. | reverse complement strand
TCTGCGGTCTGAATTTCCCCGTTGTCGTATGGACAAAGACTATTGGGTATTGTATAATATTTTTGCAGATTCCACAAGTCTAATTTCGCAAATTCACACGAGAAAGGCCTTTCTATGAAAGTCATTCACCTCATCAGCGGCGGAGATTCCGGCGGCGCCAAGACGCACGTGCTGAGCCTGCTGAGCCATTTAAACAAAACCATCACCGCCCAACTGGTGTGCTTTCGGGACGGTCCCTTTGCAGAAGAAGCCCGTCAAAAAGGCATTCCCACCGAGATCATGGGTGGAAACCACATCCTGCGGATTCGCCGGCAACTGACGGCATACATCCGCGAGGGCGGATATGAACTGATCCACTGCCACGGCTCGCGGGCCAACATGATTGGCGCCATGCTGCGCGCCTCCACTGGTCTTCCTGTGGTTTCCACGGTCCACAGTGACTATCGGCTGGACTATATGGGCCGTCCCCTCAGCCGCCTCACTTTTGGCACCATCAACGCCTACGCTCTGCGAAAGCTGGATTACCGCATCGGCGTCTCGGACGCCATGGTGGATCTTCTGATTTCCCGGGGCTTTCCCGCGGATCGCTTCTACGCTATTTATAATGGTATCGACTTTACGCCCGCTCCGCCGCAGGAGGATCGCCTTGCCTACCTCCGCTCTCTGGGCGCCCATGTGGAGGAATCCAGCGTGGTGGTGGGCATTGCTGCGCGACTGAATCCCGTCAAGGATATGTCCACGCTCATCCGGGGCTTTGCGGCGGGATATGCCGCCTGTCCCCGGCTGCGGCTGGTGATTGCAGGCGATGGCGAGGAAAAGGAAAAACTCACCGCACTGGCGCAGGAGCTCGGCGTGGCGGAGCAAGTCACCTTTGCAGGCTGGATCTCCGGCGGCATGGACCGGTTTTACAGCGCGCTGGACATCAACGCTCTGACCAGTCTCTCCGAGACATTCCCCTACGCGCTGACAGAAGGCGCTCGCTTCCATCTGGCCACGGTGTCTACCGCCGTGGGCGGAATCCCCTCTCTGATCGACTCCAACGTCAATGGCTATCTCTTTGCCCCCAGCGATGCAAAAACGCTGGGCGCACATCTGGCAGCTCTGGGAAATGATGACGCCCTGCGTCTGGAAATGGGCGAGAAGCTCTATCAAAAGGCTTCCACACAATTTTCCATTCAAAACACCGTGGACACGCAGCTCCATATTTACGAGGAGATCCTCCGTCGCTTCAACCGCCCGAAAGCAGCCCGTGATGGCGTGGTCATCTGCGGAGCCTACGGTCGCGGAAACGCCGGGGACGACGCCATTTTAGAGGCAATTTTGCAGGAGATGCGGGGAATCGACCCGGACATGCCCATCACGGTGCTATCCAAGGACCCGAAATCCACCCGGCTGACCTACCGCGTCTGCTCTGTCAGCCGCATGGATTTTCCCGCATGGCACAGCGCCATGCGCCGCGCAAAGCTCTATATCAACGGCGGCGGCAGCCTCATTCAGGACGTGACCTCCCGCCGTTCCCTGTGGTTTTACCTCCACAACATTTACGCGGCCAAAAAAGCCGGCTGTCGCGTTCAGATGTACGGCTGCGGCATCGGCCCCGTCACCCGGGAGAGTCACCGCTCTCTGGCCGCGAACATCCTCAACGGCAACGTAGACGTCATCACCCTGCGCGAGCCGGACTCTCTGGAGGAACTGCGCTCCATGGGCGTTTCCAAACCGAAAATTCTGCTGACCGCAGACCCCGCGCTGACGCTGCGTCGGGCAAGCGACGACGAGACGGACAGCGTTATGCTCCGGGCAGGAATTCCGCCCCATGGCAAGTATATTTGCTTTGCGCTTCGTCAATGGCGCGGCTTTGAAGAGCGCGCGCATCTGTTTGGAGACACCGCGCAGTACGCCTATGACACCTACGGTCTCACGCCGGTCTTTGTTGCGGTGGAAAAGCATTTGGACCCGGTGGCCCATCGGATGGCGACCAAAAATCTGACAGCGCCCCATTACTTTTTGGACAATGCAGGCGGGGCCGGGACCATCATCGGTGCGCTTTCCCGGATGGACGTTGTCATTTCCATGCGGCTCCACGCTTTGATTTTCGCCGCCGGACAGGGCATCCCCTTGGCGGGCGTTGTATACGATCCCAAGGTTTCCTCGTTCCTGAAATATATCGGGCAGGATCTCTATGTGGACCTCTCGGCCCTCACCAAAGAGACACTTTGCTCCATGATCGACCGGGCTGTCGACAAAACGGCACAGCCCGCCCAGCAATCCGCCGCCGTAGCCAGACTTCAGGACATGGAGCAGCAAAATGTGACCATTGCCCGGCAGCTTTTACGCTGAGATTCCGTCTGCACAAAAGCACCCCAACAAACAACTCCATTGAAAAAGCCTCGCCACAGGACCTTTCGGCTCTGTGGCGAGGCTTTTCAGATAACAAAATTCAAAAAATTGTACTTTTTTACTGCAAAAGCAGCCTGCTTCTCACTTTTTTTCCACAGTCTCAGGGGTCAATGCGTCAATATCCTTCAGCTCCACCTTTTTAGGCAAAGCCAGAGACAGGATCATCGCAACCACAAAGACGCCTGCCACGGGATTGCCGGAAAAAATGTCCCCCACGATCTGCGGCATATGGTTGAAAAATCCGTCCACCTGCGTCACGCCGATACCGATGGCAAAGGACGCGGCGGCAATGAGCGTATTGCGCTGATCCAGATTGCACTTACTGAGCATGGTCACGCCGGAGACAATAATCGCACCAAACATAATCACCGTGCACCCGCCCAGCACGCAACTGGGCAAGGTGGAAAAGAACGCGCCGATGGGCGGGAAAAGTCCGGCAATCACCAGCGTCAGCGCGCCGAACATGATGGTGAAACGATTGACCACCTTCGTCATAGCCACAAGGCCCACGTTCTGGCTGAACGACGTAATGGGCGTGCAGCCGAAAATTCCACCGGAGACAGCCGAGATGAAGCCGTCACAGCACAAGGAACCGGAAAGCTCCTTCTCCGTGATATCACGTCCTAAACCGCCGGTGCACACTGCGGTGGTATCTCCGATGGTCTCTGCCGCAGAAACAAGGAACACCAATGCGACGGAAATGATTGCGCCCAACTGGAAGCTCGGTTTGAAGTGAAACAGTTGGGGCAGGGAGATGACGCCCAGTTCCCCAATGGTGCTGTTGATTCCGCTAAAGTCCACCATTCCAAAGAAGATGGAAGTGACATAGCCAACGACTAATCCAAAGAGCACATAGAGCTGCTTCCAAAAGCCCTTTGCCAGCGCCTGAAAAATCAGGCAGGCAGTCAGCGTGATCGTCCCCACCAGCAGATTCTGCCAGCTTCCAAAGTCATAAACCGCAGACGCTCCAAAGGAATTGATGCCCACGCCCAGCAGGGAAAAGCCGATGGTCGTCACCACGCAGGCTGAGACGATCGGCGCAACAAACCGCCGCCAATATTTTACCGTCAATCCCAAAATTCCCTCGATAACGCCGCCTACCACAATGGCGCCGATCATCATTCCGTAATCCCGAGCCGCCAGCACCATCATGGCGGAAACAAACGTGAAGCTCACGCCCATGACAACCGGCAGCTTGGCGCCGACACGCCAGACCGGATACAACTGGATCAGTGTGCCGATGCCCGCAATCACCATCGCGTTTTGAATCAGGCGGGCAGTCTCCACCGCCGTAAAGGCCTGTCCCTGATAGAGCGCCACTGACGCCACCAGAATGATGGGCGCTACATTGGACACAAACATCGCCAAAACGTGCTGTAATCCGAACGGAATTGCGCGGCTGACGGGCACCCTGCCGTCAAGCTGATAGATGTTCTCCACACGGGCCTCTTGCCCAAACGCCGATTTCTTCATTGAATAATCCCCTTTTGTTTTATTTGCGAGATACCGTCTCACGACGGCGGACATCTTCCGGATACGAAAAGGTTCGTCAAAAGTTATCCGTTTTTGTCCCTGCCTCCCGCGGTTATCCCCCATTATAAAAGGTCGACCTTTCAGATACAATACTTTTTGTCAGGTTTTTGGAAAAACTTTTTGCTGTTTTTTTGTAGGAACCCACAGTTTTCCTGTGAAAAAACGCTCACGCCGCCCTTTTGAGACTTGCTTGTCAAAGGCCGCGCTGCCCTGTATAATAAGTTTGCCCAATCAATCGCTGAGACACAATCGGGGTTGGGATTGCACGCACAGCATGAATGGGGGGCTCCAAATTGGTCGGAATCTTTTTTAGCGGAACAGGAAACACCAAGCACTGCGCCGAAAAGCTTCTCTCCCTGTTAGATCCCAGCGCAGCGTGTATCGCTTTGGAGAGCGACTGCGCGGAGCAGGCAATTTTAGACAATGATTTGATTCTCTATGCGTATCCCACGCAGTATTCCAATGCGCCGATTTTTGTTCGGAACTACATCAAAAAGCATCCGGCTCTCTGGAGCGGCAAAAAAATTCTGTGTCTGAACACCATGGGACTGTTTAGTGGCGACGGCACAGGTTGCACAGCACGAATCTTTAAAAAATTCGGTGCAACCGTGGTGGGCGGTTTGCAAATTCACATGCCGGACTCTGTTTGCGACAGCAAAGCACTGAAAAAGAGCATCTCTGAAAATCATGAAATTGTTTTGCAGGCAGATTTGAAAATAGAACAGGCTGCACAGCAGATAAAAGCCGGTACCTTCCCGCAGGAGGGCTTGGGGCTGCTTTCCCATATAAAGGGCCTTTTGGGCCAGCGTCTGTGGTTTTATACAAAGACAACGCAGTATTCCGACAAGCTCAAAATCAGCAGCCAGTGCATCGGCTGCGGGCTGTGCGCCCGAAATTGTCCCATGAAAAATATCCAAATGTCAGAAGGCAAGCCCATCCCGGGGAATCGATGCACCATGTGTTACCGCTGCATCAGCCAGTGCCCAAAGCAGGCAATTACGTTGATTGGGAAAGCGGTTACCGAACAGTGTCGCTACGAAAAATATCAGTGAGGAGCTCTCACGCGACCGTTGCGGTCAGGAGACACGCAATGGCGCAGGAACGGGCATGTGCTCCGCTACGTCTCACGTCAAAAAGCAGGAACCCCTGCTGCATCTTTTGCATCAGGGGTTCCTGCTTTTTTACCATTTTAGCACGGATTTCCGTACCATACGTTTGATTTCAAAGTGATTTTCAGCTCTCGCGACCGCCCGAAAGGTTTTTACGAACCTCGGCCTCAACCACAGAGATTGGAAGTTCTTCCGTCTCCGCACGCAGAGCGTCAAACTTTTTCATGCCGTCCGCCTTTACTTCTTCCCATTCCTGAGCAAACGCGCCATCGACAATTTTTTCATACTGCTCTTCAATAAACGCTCTGATCGAGCTGTTGTCCACCATTTTAAAACGAGACATCTGGCCATACTGGCTGGTACGGCTGTGCAAAGGAAGCTGCTTGAAAAGGCCCATGTCCGCCATTTTTTCCATCATCACCATGGGTTCCTTGGACATGTACATTTCCGTCAGGATTGCTTCCGCAGGCAAGCCCTTTTCGCGGAAGAAGTCGAACGCCGTGACAATAACGTTCATGATAAGCGGCCAGATTGCCTGTTCGCTCATCAGATCCAGATAGGTCTCATCATTGAACGTAACTTCAATGGCACCGGCCTTTGTAGAGCCCAAGGCCTTTGCCAGACCCAACGCAATCTCTTTTGCATGGCCGGTCGCATCCTGATTGATGACGACAAACGTTGGGAATCCGGTTCCGTTTTCATACGTCTCGCGGACGCCCTTGCCAATCATACGAGGCGCAACCATGATGACGTTCAAATCCGTTGCAGGTCGAATGAACCCATAAGTAATGTTATAGCCGGAGGCAAAGTTCAGCGTGGCGCCGGGATGCAGATTCGGAGCAATATCCTTTTCATAGATCTCCGGAGCAACTTCATCCGGCAGCAGCAAGAACAAAATATCTGCTTTCTTGGCAGCCTCGGCAATCGGATACGTTTGGAACCCATCCTCATTTGCCGTATTCCAAGAGCTGTCGTGCACACTGCCCACAATGATGTTTTTCGCGCCCGAATCCCGCATATTCAGCGCTTGGGAGCGGCCCTGATTGCCATATCCGATGATCGCAATCACTTGATCCTGGATAACTTCAATGCGACCGTCTTGATCGTAATAAACCTTGCCCATAGGGAGTATCCTCCTTTATGCTCTTTCCAAAAATAATTTTGACATAGGACATCTGATGTCTCTAAGTATATCATAAACTTTCCATTCGTCAAGTCTTTTTTGTTTTTAGAAAACCGCTTACGTTCTTTCAAGCAGTGCAGGGTCTGGAGCGCTGGTCAAAAAGCCGCACAAATCCCATAGGAATGGGATTTGTGCGGCTTTTACAGTTCAGTTAATGATGGGTGGCGGCGGCTTGACGTTGAAACGAAGCAGCCCACTCCTCTGCGCTTTTTTCAATGGCGCGCAAGGCAGCGGAGGCATCTTTGTTTACAATGGCCTGATAGATATTCTCATGGTCACGCAAGGCGGTATTGGGATTTGCAGAAATTGAAATTCCAATGGTCTCCCGAAACAGCTCATTTAACGCAGCTCCGAGACTGATCAGGAAGGAATTGTGCGTAGCACAAAGGATTCGGCTATGAAAATACAGGTCGTCATCCGCTTCCAATTCTCCCGATTTCAAGTGATCCCGAAACCGATCCAGCGCTTCGGTGATCTCCTCCAAATCTCGCTCTGTCGCATTTTTGATGGCCAGCGTCGTATAGGAGGATTCAATTGTACGCCGAAACACCTGCAATTCTTCAGCGTTTCCACTATTCAAATAGAGGTGTGAGAGCATCACGTTCAAATAACCCTGCTCGGGATTTTCGCTGATGACCGTGCATAATCCCCGACGGATCTCCACCACGCCCAGCGCCTCCAGCATCTTGATTGCTTCTCGCACACTGCTTTTGCTAACTTGTAATTCTTCTGAAATCTGCATCTCTGTCGGCAAAATATCACCGGGCGCCAGTTTTTGATCCAAAATCAATTTTTCAATGGATTCCATGACCTGACGTGACAGGCTCTTGCGCTGTCCCGGCCGAGAGGGACTAAATGCCAAAGAACTCACTCCCTTTTCGTATGTCCATCGATCGTGGACATCTGGTACGAACTGTTTTGTTTAATTTTATCACATTTTTTATTTTAAACAACCATTATATTGAAAACACGCGGCTTTTCTACCTGCCTGAGTTTGTTCTCTCGCCCTTGCGAACCCAAAATGTAGCTTTCTCCCCCCACCGTTTTTTTGTTTCTCGCGATCTCAAAACACGACTTTTTCATGGACATCGGCCTTTCATGAGCAATTGCTCCCGCAAAGCAAACAAACGCATGGATAGGACCGGCCGCCATTTCCGAGATCCTTGTGGCAAATTTTCGCATTTATTGTCGACATGTATGCGCTTTTAAATGCGTTTTTAATTTTTTAAGCAATATATACAAAAAGCAGATGTCAGATTTCCCATTTTTGTTTCTTGACATATTGGTTTCTTTTTTATACGATGTATTTAAAATACAATATTAATACATTTAGACTGTGAGGTAGGATATGGATTTTGAATTGCCCTACTACAAAGGAACCATGCCCCTGCATGTTCCAGATCGCAATCTGCGCTGCGTATTAACCAGTGCTGCCCGGCAATTCCCCGTAGAAACGTCCCAAGAAGCCATTGTGCGCGACGCCTTGGAACACCCCATCCATTCGCAGCGTCTTCGCGTGCTCGCTAGGGGAAAGCGAAAAATTTTGGTCATTACATCCGATCACACGCGCAACATGCCCTCCCAAATCACAATGCCGATCCTTCTGGAAGAGCTGCGGGCCGGAGCGCCGGAAGCCGACATCACGATTTTGATCGGGACCGGACTTCACAGGCCCACAACGCAGGAAGAACTGTTGGCTCGCTTTGGCCCCAAAATTATAGAAAACGAGCGAATTGTCGTCCATGACGCCTTCCAACCCAAGGAGATGCGCTATATTTGCAAACTCCCCTCCGGCGCAGAACTGCACGTCAATCGGCTTGCTGTGGAGAGCGATCTCATCGTGTCCGAAGGATTTATCGAGCCGCATTTTTTTGCCGGCTTCAGCGGCGGACGAAAAAGCATTTTACCCGCGATTGCCTCGCAGGAGACGGTGAACGAAAATCACTCCGCCCGTGCAATTGCCAGTCCCAACGCAACCACAGGCGTTCTCTCTGGAAATCCCATTCACGAAGATATGGCATACGCCGCCCGTAAGGTGGGGCTGGCCTTTATTCTAAATGTGGCGATGGATGAGGAAAAACGCATTGTCGCCGCATTTGCCGGCGACTGTATCGAGGCGCACGCCAAGGGATGCGCCTTTGTCTCCGATATGTGCGGCGTAAAGCAGGTGACTTGCGACATTGTTGTGACCACCAACGGCGGCTATCCGCTGGACCAAAATCTCTATCAAACGCCCAAGGGTGTTTCCTCAGCCGCGGCCTGTGCCGGGCAGGACGGCGTTTTAATCATGGGCGCTTCTCTGTGCGATGGAATTGGCGGCACACATTTTGAACGGCTGATGCGTCTGGGGTCTCCGCAGACAATCAAGGAAACCATTGAGGCCATTCCACCCAAAGAATCCATTCCAGAACAATGGTGCGCTCAAATTTATGCGGAATTTTTGCTGCACCATCCGATCATTTTGGTCACAAGGCATATGGACCACAGCGAGTTGAACCGCATGGGATTTTTGACGGCTGAGAGCTTTGACGAAGCTCTTGAGAAAGCCTTTCAGCTCAAGGGCCGCAACGCCTCTGTTGCGGTCATTCCCGACGGCGTGTCGGTCATCGTGCAAAAACAAGGAGGATGATTGGGATGAATGATCGAAAACTGGCAATCCAAGTACAGCAAGCAGACAATGTGGCCTCGATTTTTGCAGAGGTTTCCGCCGGAGAGACTGTGGAAGTCATGGGACGAAGCGGCGCCAAAGACGCCATCGTTGTCCACGAGGAAATTCCCTATGGGCACAAGCTGGCTCTTCAGGACATTGCCAAGGGAAGCACCGTGCTAAAATACGGGGAATCTATCGGAATTGCAACTCAAACTATTAAACGCGGAGACTACGTGCATATCCACAATCTGGACAGTGCCCGTGCCCGCGGAGACTGGAAGGAGTGAGCGGTATGGCAGATACCTTTTCAGGCTATGTGCGGCCGGACGGTAAAGTAGGCTCCCGCAACTATGTGGCGGTAATTCCCAGCGTGGTTTGCAGCAATGAGGTGGCAGAGGCCATCAGCGCGCAGGTCATGAATTGCCGCCCCATGCTGCATCATCAGGGCTGCTGTCAGCTTCCCCCGGACCTCACCCGCGTAACAGACACGCTCATTTCACTGGCCTGCCATCCAAATGCGGGCGCAGTATTGGTCGTAAGTCTGGGCTGTGAAGGCACCGATGTAGACCGATTGATGGAAGCTGTGGCTCAAACCGGAAAGCCTTATGATATTGTTCGCATTCAGGAAATCGGCGGCATGGCAAACGCCATCGCGGACGGCATCAAAAAAGCGCAGCGCCTGTCGATGGCCATCTCCGGAATCCAGCGCAGCAGCGTAGATCTTACCCATTTCATCATGGGCATTAAATGCGGCGGCTCCGACGCCACCTCGGGACTTGCCAGCAATTGCGCGATTGGTTATGTTGCGGACAAAATCGTGGATCAGGGCGGCACAGTCCTGTTTGGAGAAGTCACCGAATTTATTGGCGCGGAACACATTCTGGCCAAACGAGCCCGCACTGCCGAAGTGGGTCAGAAAATTTTAAAAATTGTGGAGGAGATGGAAAATCGGGCTAAGTCTCTCGGCTGTGACATGCGAAAAGGGCAGCCAACCCCCGGCAACATCAAAGGCGGTCTCAGCACCATTGAGGAAAAGTCACTGGGCGCAATTATGAAATCCGGCTCCCAGCCCATCGAAGGCGTGCTGGATTATGCCGAGATGAGCGCAGGAACCGGCGGATTATGGATCAAGGAAACCCCCGGCCGTGAAATTGAAATTTTGACCGGTATGGCTGCCGGCGGCGCTCAATGCATCACGTTTTCCACAGGCCGCGGTGCACCGCAGGGCTTCCCGATTCTGCCCGTCATCAAAATTTGCGGCAACCCACACACCTATGAGCATATGCAAAACGACATGGATTTGAATGCGGGACGCATTCTTTTGGGCGAGCAGAGCATTGAACAGGCCGGAGAGGAATTATACCAAAAGCTGCTGCGAACTCTCTCGGGAGAGCAGTGCAAGGGCGAGAGCATCTATTACAGCAAATCCATGGACATCTATTGCATGGGTCCAGTCATCTGACTTCACATCTTAATTTTTGTGCATTAATTACACAAGAACTTGCAATTTTCTTCGTTATTTTTTGCAATTGACAAAAAGAACAGAATCCCTTACACTAAAATTATCACGACATAGGACATCTGATGTTTAAATTGTTAGGAGGGCATTATGAGTAAGATCGATTTAAGCGCCGTAGATTTTGAAACCCTTATCATCCATGCAGGGCAAGGCCCCGACAGTGCCTATGGCGCACTGGCAACCCCCATCTATCAAACCTCCACCTTTTGTTTTGACACCGTAGAAGAAGGCGCGGCGAAATTTGCAAAGCAGATCCCGGGCTATCATCCGGTATACTCCCGCAGCGGAAACCCCACCACACACGCATTTGAACTCAAATGTGCGGCGATGGAAGGCGGCGAGGACTGTGTGGCCACCGCGTCCGGCATGGGTGCCGTTGGTTCCGTGATGCTCTCTTTTTTGAAGGCTGGCGATCACGTTATTTTTGATAACGCTGTGTACGGCGGTACCAACTATGTAGCCACCACCAATCTTCCCGATTTCGGGATCGAGGTCACGCGGGTCGACACCGGCGATTTGGACGCTTTGAAGGCCGCTATAAAGCCCAACACGAAAATGATCTACTTTGAAACGCCCAACAACCCCATGATGAAAGTCACGGACGTCTCCGCTGTCAAGGCTGCCGCAGGTCCCGACATCCGCGTGGTAGTAGACGGAACCTTTGCGCCGCCTCCGCTGCAACATGTTTTGAAGCTGGGCGCAGACATCGTGCTTCACAGCATCACCAAATACATCAACGGTCACGGCGACGCACTGGGCGGAATCGTTGTCGGCTCTGCCGAGGACATGACCCGCATTCGCAACAACAGCATGACAAAAATCAACGGCTGCCCGCCCTCTCCCTTTAACAGCTATCTCGTTTTGCGCGGTATGAAGACGTTGGCTCTGCGGATGCAACGCCACTGTGAAAACGCCATGGCGCTGGCAACCTATCTGGAGAGCAATCCCTATGTCAAAACCGTGTACTACCCCGGACTGAAAAGCAATCCGCAGCACGAGCTGGCCTGCCGCCAAATGGAAAACGGCATGTTCGGCGGAATGCTGAGTTTTGAGCTGAACGATGACGTGAAGGGCATGAGCAGCTTTGAAGCAGGTAAAAAACTGCTCAACAATCTGACCATTCCCGCCATTGCGGTCTCGCTGGGTGACCCGGACACTCTGATTGAGCACCCTGCCAGCATGACCCACGCGGGCGTGTCCCCCGAGGCCCGTCTCTCTGCCGGGATCACGGATGGTCTGGTCCGTCTTTCCGTCGGTTTGGAATCTGCAAAGGACCTCATCCGCGATTTTGAGCATGCGTTCGCAGCGATTTGAGTTCCCTTTATTTTTGTAAGCAAATCCCTTCTCCTGGCGGACCCCGTATTTTTTGGTGATCTGAATTGAGAAAGGAAGCGACTGATCTGTGGAAACTAAGAAAAAGTTATATGGCTGGAAAGGATTCCTTCCCCTGTTTACATTTTTGGCCCTCTATCTCGGCGGCGGCATTATCTTCTCTATAATGGGGTATGCCGGCGACTCCTTCAAGCAAATCCCCCGCGTTACCGCTCTGGTTGCAGCTTTGCTGGTCTGCTTATTGATGGGTGGAAAAGAGCGCTCCATGGAATTCCGGATGGACACGTTCTGCAAAGGCATGGCAAATCAGGGCACCATGATTATGCTGGTGGTCTTCCTGCTTGCAGGCGCCTTTTCCGGCGTAGCAAAAGCAATGGGTGGCGTGGAAGCCACTGCCAATCTAGGCTTGAGCTTGGTTCCCGCCAAGTTCCTGTTCGCGGGAATTTTCCTGATCTCGGCCTTTATCGCCACCGCCATGGGCACCTCCATGGGCACCATTTCTGCCATCGGTCCCATTGCTGTTGCCGTGGCTGAGGGCGCGAATCTGAACATGTCTGTGGCCATTGCTGCGGTTTTGGGCGGCGCCATGTTTGGTGACAACCTGTCCATGATCTCCGATACGACGATTGCCGCTACCCGCGGCGCTGGTTGCGAAATGCGGGATAAGTTCAAGATGAACGGACTGATGGCCGCCATCGCCGCCATCCTCACCATGGCGCTGCTCACAGTCGTCAGCAGCGGTGCGGAGCTGACCGGTGATTTCCAATACGACATCATCAAGGTCATCCCCTATCTCTTTGTTCTGATCTTTGCACTGACCGGCTGCAACGTCTTTCTTCTGCTGCTGTCCGGTATTGGCGTCGCCGCCATCGTCGGCTTTATAACTGGGTCTTTGGACTTTATTACCTTGGCAAAGTCCATCGCCTCCGGCATGTCCGGCATGTATGACATCTGCATCATCGCCCTGCTGCTGCGTGGTATCGGTGGCGTTGCGGAAGAGCTGGGCGCGATCGACTGGCTGGTGAGCAAGATGACCAGCCGGGTCAAGACTCGCAAGGGCGCCGAGTACATGGTCGCCGGTATGGTATCCGTGTTTGACGCAGCGCTGGCAAACAACACCATCGCCATTCTAATGGCAGCTCCTCTGACACGCGAAATCGTGGCAGAACACAACGTGGCCCCCAAGCGGGTCGCCTCCCTGCTGGATATTTTCTCCTGCATTATTCAGGGCATCATCCCCCACGGCGGTCAAATTCTGCTGTGCATCTCGTTGACAGGGCTCTCCCCGTTTAGCATTATCGCCGCCAACTATTATTGCTTCTTCTTGGCGATCGTTTCCCTCTGCACCATCCAGTTTGGTCTTGGACGGACCAAGGAAGAGAGAGAGGGCGTCCCCATGTATGACGAAAACCGGGAAGTTCTCCCCATGAAGTAAGGTTTTACAACTGGCCACCCTTATTCTGAACCACACGCTGATTTTCCCCAAAGTGGAAATTGGCGTGTGGTTCCCTTTTTAAAGCTTTCAAAAAATCGGTTTGGGACGCCATAGGCGGCAGGGAGATTGCATCATGCAGCTATATGAGTTTATGACAAAAGACGCCGCAGTTTTGCGGCGCCTTTTGTCTCAAAGAGCGTTTCATCATCACACGGAAAAGTAGAATTCATGTTCTTCTAAGAGCGCTGTCA
>CAZKMN010000025.1:0-14142 GCA_964553905.1 uncultured Oscillibacter sp. | reverse complement strand
AGTATCTCACATCAGGTGTTGCTTTTTAAATCCGTCAGCGCATTTGACGCTTACTATAAAACAAGCCCCGCACCTTTCGGTGCGGGGCTTGCTTGATTAAAACACCAGAGTGTTTTCAATCAGGTGGAAAAAGCGATTAGGCCTTCTCCAGAACCACCATGTCGACCTTGCCGTCGTCCAGGGTGTAGAAGATGTTCTTGAACGGATTCTTGGTGCCGTCGTTATCCTCGCGGATATCGCTCAGAGAACCCTCGGTGATGGTATCGCCATCAACCACGAAGACCTTCACGCCGTCCACATAAGCCAGAGAGTAGCCGCCCAGAACCAGGGTGTCGTTGCTCTCGCGCTCAGAAATGGTAGCAGTGTAGTAGTCCTTGGTCACAGAGGGATTCGTGCCAGTGGTAGGAGCAGAACCGGGAGTGCCGATATCGTCGGAGTCATAGGAAACCTGATTCATGACGCCAACTGCATTGGCAGCCGCCAGAGTCTGACCAGCAGTGGTGTTGATCTTCACAGTGGTGATCTTGCCGTCCACAACTGCGTTGAACTCATAATAGGTCACGCTGTCGCCGTCATCAATGACGTCCAGATCCTTGTCGCCGGCAACGAAGGTCAGATCAGCAGAGGAGCCCTTCAGATCAGCCTTATCAACCTTGATCACAACCATGGTAGCAGCAGTCTTGCCGCTCTTGGTGTAGGCCACAACGCCGTCAGTGGCGCTGCCATCACCAGTGATGCTGGGAGCATTCTTGTAACCAACATAGGCGTTGTAATCGGGATCAGTACCGGAAATCACAACAAACACGGTCTTGGAGTCGGTTCTGACATCGGTAGCAGCATCGATCAGGGTCTTGCCCTTCTCGAACTTGATGGTATCATTGGCGCTGATCTTCGCGCTAGACTTATCGGTCAGCTTATACTCGTCATCGCTGATGGGCTTGAAGGAGACGATGTGACCATCCATTTCATTGTACAGCTTGTCGGTGTCAACGTTCTTGGTCTTGCCGTCAGCAAACAGCAGCTTGGCATCGCAGGAATCCTTAGCTTCAATGACATAAGCCAGATTCTCGACAGAGTCGTTGTCCTCAGCCTCGTCGATCTGCAGGATGTAGCCATAGGAATCCAGATAGAAGTCGACATCGTCCTTGACATCCACAGAGGGGTCAACGTCAATGTTCATGGAACCCTTATAGGTGGTGCCGCCGATGACAAACTCGCTGTCGCCGGTCTTCTTGGTCAGGGTGCCGGTCATCTTCTCGGCAGCGACCATGGTCTGGATCTTGTCGGCAGCAGCCGCAGTCACATCCATGGTGTACAGCACCATGTCGTCCTCTTCAAACTCCTCGGTCACAAAGTCCATGGAGCCGATGGAGACAATGCGCTCCTTGTCATCGTTCTTATCCACATCGTCGATCTCGCCGATGTAGGTGTTGATCATGATGATGCGGTTGTCATTGCCCTTCTTGTCATAGAAGACTTCCAGCAGGACGCCATTGCCGCCCAGCTTGGTAGAGCTGTCAGAACGAACCTCATACTCGGTAGCAGACTTCTTGCCATCGGTATAGGTGAACATCTTGTTTTTGGTGGAGATCATGTTGACATCGTCATACAGATCCTTTTCCTTGACAGCAGCGGTGTAGGTCTTGTCAGCCTTGTCAGCAACAGTGACTACATCCTCGTCGTCATAGACCCAAGTGGTAGCAGGACGATCGAATGCATCAAAGTCAGCCTTCTTCTCCAGATCCTTGAAGAAACGCTCGGCGAACTGGACAGTGTCCTCGTTAGCGCCGTCAGCCTTTTCGTCAACAAGGGTGTTGGACTTGCCGCTGGTGGTCACAGCAGTGGCCTTGGAGGGGTTGGTGACGATCTCCACACCACCAACGGTGATGGAAGAGCCCTTGTCGCTGTACTCGACCATGTCAGCCTGCAGGGTGTTGAAGGCATACAGGCAAGCCTCTTCACGAGTGACAGCCTTGGAGCCGTTGAAAGCGTCAGACAGGTCGTCAGCCAGACCAATTCCCAGAGCCTGCTTGGCAACGGAAACAGCCCAGTTAGCGCCGGTGTAGCCCTCAATCTTGGAATCATAGCCAAGAGCGCCCAGCAGCATCTTCATGAAGGCATAGCCATTCAGAGTAGCGGTGGGACGGAAGGTGCCGTCAGCATAGCCGTTGATGATGCCCTGCTGAGAGCAGTAAGCAATGTAGCCAGCAAACGTGCTGTTGGCGGGGACATCCTTGAAAGGAGCCACGGAAGCAGGCAGTGCGCCAGCGGTGGTGGGCCCGAGGATCATGTTGCAAATGATCTTTGCAGCAGCGCCGCGGGTCAGGGTCGTAGCGGGAGCGAAGTAACCGTCTTTGTAACCATCGACGATTTCCAGTTCGGACACCACGTCAACAGCAGCCTTATAGGTGACCTTGCCGTTGTCCGTGAAGTCCTTAGCGCCAGCGCTGATGGTGACCAAAGACATGGTCATAACCAGAGCCAGAACCAGAGAAAGGAACTTCTTCATGGGGTTTCCTCCTTTAAAATTTACCGCTTGGACAAATCGTCCTTGTCGGTATTCGTTTTGAACGTCCGAGGAAATTTTTCCATCTGCACGGCACACATACCGTGGCTAGCCGGTCCTGTATCTGTGCCGGGCTATCCGGAGCCATTTCCTCTTTTGTTCATGTTGCATTCTAGCAAACCCAAAATCAGATTGCAAGGGGTTTGCCTCTTTTGTAACACAGCCGTAATATAACGGGCTTTTATCCCCGAAAAAGCGCGGCGTCTGGCGGTTTTGCCCGCGTAAGCGGCTGCCGCGCCGCGCATATTTTGCGCGGCGCGGCAGGAAGTTCTTCTTTTAAGCGCCCCGGGGAGACGCTGCCGTCAGGCAAAACCAGCCCCGTGCGTCCCGGCACACGCCGCCCAGCGTTTCCCGCACCAGATAGGAAGTCCCGGTGGTATACAGCGGGGCCACCGCCGCGCCGTCCAGCAACAGCGCCTCCGCATCGTGGAGACAGCCCATGCGCGCCGCGCCGTTCGCCGCGCCGTTCGCCGCGCCGGCGATGATGGACATCAGCGTGTCGTACGCGCTGTTTTGATACTGCGCCGCATTCTCCTCGCCGGAGGAAATCCACGGGCGCAAAAAGCCCTCCGCATCGTTGCCTACGGGCCGCAGATCCACACCCGCCATCTGGTAGTCTCTCGCGCCCAGCGCCGAGCGCAGCTCCTTTTCCGTCACGCCTCTGGCTGTCACGGAAAGATGCAGCACCTCACGCCACTGCTCCGTGAGCGCCTTGGCAACGGCGGCATTCGCGTCGCTCTCTACATAAAGATACTCCAGCCGACCCAGATTCGCCCCGCTGTCATACCCGGCCTGCGCCAGCAGCGCTTTCGCCTGAGCGCAGCGGTCGGCATAGGTCGTCTCGTCATTGTCCAGCAGCGCTCCGCCCACCGTGCGGAAATCGCCCTCTTCGCTCTCCGGAACGCCGGGGCTCACAAGCCCCTCCGCCGCCAGCGCCAGAGGCCCGGCCAGCTCCGCCAGCGCCGTGCGGTCGATGGCAAGGCTCAGCGCCTGCCGGACAGTCTGGTCGGCAAAGGCGTCCGCGCCGCCGTTAAAGAGAACGGTATAGGTCCCCAGCATCGGCGTGGGGACAAAATTCTCGTCCGCCGCCAGCTCCGCAAGGCGCTCGTCGCTCAGGGGCCAGAGCAAATCCACCTCACGCTCGTCATAGAGCGCCTGTGCCTGCTCGGGCGTGTCCGCAAAGCGGAACGTCAGATCTTTGGGTCCGGCAGTCTTGCCGTAGTATTTTTCCCATGTAGCGGCTTGCAGCGACTGACCGTCCACAACCTCCCTGACGCGATACGGCCCGTTGGTTACCAGCTTTTTCGGCTGGGACCACCATTTTCCCGTACCCGGCTCCCCGGTTTCCGCCTCTTTTTCCAAGTTGGCAGCCACCGCCGCGTCCCGCAGGTCCGTCACAACGTCCTTCCGCAGCGGAAGCGTGGCCGGCGAGGTGCACACCTCCGACAAAAACCAGTCGTACTTGCCGTTGAGCACCACCTCCAGCGTGGTGTCGTTTTTGGCGAAAACCTGCAACTGGGTGGGGTCCCCCGTGGAGCGCACGGCGTCATAGCCCGCCACAACCGACAAAAGGCTGCTGTAAGGCGAGGCGCTGGCGGGATTGGCAAGGCGCTGCCACGCATAGACAAAATCCTGCGCTTTGACACTCCCCCCATCCGTCCATTTGGCGTTGCGGAGCTTAAAGGTCCACGTTACGGTCCCGTCGTGATGCTCTGTGTGGCTGACGCTCTTTGCCATGCCGTTGGTGACGGTCGTCCCGCCGGAAACCTCCACCGTGACCCGCATGAGATTCTCATAAAGATGGGTCAAAATCGTCTGATCCTGCTCGCTTTCGGCATAAATGGGGTCCAGACTCTCCGGCGTTCCGCCCAGACAAACCGCCAGCGAAATCCCCTCTCCGTCCTTGGTACAGCCCGTGAGCAGCGCACAGCACAGCGCCAGAATCAGCGCCGTAACCCGGCTTCTTTTTTTCATGGTATCGCTCCTTTATTCCAAAAACGGGCGTCAGCGCCCATTCAATTGACACAACAAAGGTATTATAGAGAATTTTGGCGGGGTTGTAAAGTTTGGCGCGAAAAAAAGTAACAAAAAATTACAAAATTAAGGATTTGTTCACATGTTCGCCGCCTGCGGTTCAAATTTTGGCGCTTTTTGCGCCTAATTTTGCGGTATAAACATGAGAAAAGCCACGCAAATCCGACTTTCAGACAGATTCGCGTGACTTTGACGTTCCTTCAGAAACTTTTTTACGCCATGACAGCCAGCTTGCCGTTTTCGTCAAACTTCACCGGCACAATGTCGTTGCGGGTCAGACGGGCAATCTCGTCGATCCTCATTTTGGAGGGATAGTCCGCCACGAAGGTCACCGCCACGCCGTGGCGCTTGGCCCGTCCGGTGCGGCCGATGCGATGGACATAGTCCTGATTTTCATCCGGCACGTCGCAGTTGAAGACGATGTCCACATCGTCCACATCGATGCCCCGGGCCGCCACATCGGTAGCCACAAAGACCTGCAACTCCCCCTTGCGGAAACGGTCCATGACCTGCTCCCGCTTTTTCTGCGGGATGTCGCCGTGAATGCACTCGGCGTCCACGCCCTGCATCTGGAGAAATTTGGTGACGCGCTCCGTTGCGCCCTTGGTGTTGCAAAACGCCATGGCCCGCTCAAAGCCCGTCTCCGCCATGATCTTTGCGATCGCGTCGGCCTTGCCGTTTTGACCGACCTCCATGCGGAACTGCTTGATATCGGGCTTATTTTGTTCGTCCTCCCGGACGGTGATTTCCGCGGCGTCGCGCTGATAGACCCACGCGATATCCATGACCTCCCGGGAGATGGTCGCAGAGAACAATCCCAAATTCTTGCGCTTGTCCATCTTGTCCAGCAGGCGGGTCACATCGTGGATGAAGCCCATGTCCAGCATACGGTCGGCCTCGTCCAAAACCACGGTTTGGGCGGTGTCCACCCGGACGGTGCGGCGCTTCATGTGGTCCGCCAGACGACCGGGGGTGGCAACCACGATCTGCGGCCGCTTTTTCAGCATGTCGATCTGCTTGTTGATGGGCTGTCCGCCGTAGAGGCAGACAATGCGGACGCCGGGCCGGAAGGCCGCGATGTCCCGCACCTCGCCGGTGATCTGGATAGCCAGCTCCCGGGTGGGCGCCAGAATGACCGCCTGCACGCTCTCCTCTTCAGGGTCAATGTGTTCCACGATGGGGATTCCGTAAGCAAAGGTCTTGCCCGTGCCGGTGGGGGCCTTTGCGATCACATCCTGCCATGCCATCATGGGAGGGATGCAGCCGGCCTGTACAGGCGTGGTGCGTTCAATATTCCTCTTTTCAATGGCGCGCATCACTTCCGGTGACAGCTCCAAGCTGTCAAACCGAACGCCTTGGGTATATTCCATGTTTCGTTTCCTCTTTTTCTGCTTTTTCGCCGGTCAAAGGGCCGCTTCATCGTCCCGCGCAGCGTAAATGCGCGGAAAAAGCCATATTTTACAATAGTATACCCGCAAAGACGGTTCTTGTAAAGCGCCGACAAAAAACTCTTAAAAATTGCGGTCGGCCCCATTGGGCCAGTCGCCGGGAGCTTCGTGGCGTGGCCTCAAAAAAACGGCGACCGCTTATAAAGCGGCCGCCGTTTTTAAAGCGTTACTTTTTGGCGCAGCGCCTGTGGGAGACATGCCAGATGTTGTCTGCATACTCCGCCACCGCCCGGTCTGCGGAAAAGATCCCGCTGCGGGCAATGTTGTAAAGGCTCATGCGATTCCACTGCTCCGGATTTTCATATGCGGCAGTCATGCGGGCCTCCGCCTGACAATAGGCCTCAAAATCAGCCAACAGCAGATATTCATCCGCCGGGCTTCCGCCCGCGCCGAAGAGCAGTCTTTGATAGAGATCGTCATAGCACACGCCGTCCCGGAAGCCGGTGCGTAATGCGTCGAGACACCGGCGCAGCGTCTCGTTGCGGCTGTACAGTCGCTGAGGCACATAACCATCCCGCTTGAGGCGATCCACTTCATTTGCCCGCAAGCCGAACAGGAACATATTTTCGTCGCCCAGCACATCGTACATCTCCACGTTGGCGCCGTCCAAAGTGCCCACCGTCAGCGCGCCGTTCATCATGAACTTCATGTTGCCGGTGCCGCTGGCTTCCTTGCCGGCCGTGGAGATCTGCTGGCTCACCTCGCTGGCAGGCATCAGCTTTTCTGCCAGAGACACCCGGTAATTCTCCAGAAACACGACTTGCAGCTTGCCCTTGCAGATGGGGTCGTGCTCGATTTGGTCGGAGAGGGAATTGATGAGGCGGATGATCCGCTTGGCCACCGCATAGCCCGGCGCAGCCTTGGCTCCAAAGAGGAAGGTGTGGGGGCGGGTGATGGAGGAGGGATCGTCTTGCAGTTTTTGATAGAGCGCAATGATATGCAGCACGTTCAAAAGCTGGCGCTTATACTCATGCAGGCGCTTGACCTGCACGTCAAAAATGGCCTCCGGATTCAGGCAGATGCCCTGCGTTTTGGCGGCATAGGCCGCGAAAAGTTCCTTGTTGCGTTGCTTGATCTCCCCCAGTCGCGCCAGCACGGTCCGGTCGTCCGCGTAGGCCTCCAGCCCTTGCAGCTCCGACGCATCCAGCAAATAGCGCCGACTGCCGGTCAGCTCTTGAATCAAGCCGTCCAGCCCGGGATTGATCTCGCTGAGCCAACGGCGGTGATCGATGCCGTTGGTCACATTTTGGAATTTCCACGGCTCCATATTGCAGGCGTCATGGAAAACCTCTTTGCGTAAAATGTCAGAGTGCAGGCCGCTGACGCCGTTCACCGCCATGCCGCCGGCGATGCAAAGGTTTGCCATGCGGACCTCGCCGCCCCAGACGATCGCCATGGCCTGCGTCTTGGCCCCGTCGTGATAAAACTCCTCCACTCGCTGCTGCCAGCGGTTTGAGATCTCCACGATGATCTGCCAGATCCGGGGCAAGAGCTGTTCCATCAGCCCCTGAGGCCAGCGCTCCAGTGCCTCCGCCAACACGGTGTGGTTGGTATACGCCACAGATTTTGTAGTGATCTCCCACGCTTCGTCCCAGGTCATGCCTGCATCGTCAATGAGAATCCGCATCAGCTCCGGAATCACCAGCGCAGGGTGGGTGTCGTTGATTTGGATGACGTTTTTCTCGTGGAAATTTTTCAAAGTGCCGTAAGTGTCCAAATGCTTCGTGGCAATGGACTGCACGGTGGCGGAGACGAAGAAATACTGCTGCTTGAGCCGCAGAGATTTTCCCTCGATGTGGTTATCCTCGGGATAGAGCACCTTGGCAATGACCTCCGCCATGGCCTCGTTCTCGGTCGCCTTGAAATATTCGCCCCGGGAATACAGGGACATATCTACCGGCGTGGTAGACTTAGCGTCCCAGAGGCGCAAGGCGTTCACATGCTCTGTTCCGTAACCGGCAATTTCCATATCGCAAGGTACCGCCAGCACTGTGATGGCGTTTTCGTTGACAATGTGGAGATGCCCATCGTCCCAGAATTCCCGCAGAGTGCCGCCGAAATGGACCTCCTGTGCCTCCTCCGGCTTGGGCAAAAGCCAGGCGCTGCCCAGCTCCTTCCAGTTGTCGGGCAGCTCCACCTGCTGGCCCTCCACAATTTTTTGTTTGAAAATACCCAGCTCATAACAGATGGAATATCCGGTGGCAGGGATTTCCAATGTGGTCATGGAATCGAGATAGCAGGCAGCCAGACGACCAAGGCCGCCGTTTCCAAGCGCCGCGTCCGGCTCCAGTTCAAAAATGTCGCCCGCTTTAAACCCCAGATCTTCCAGCGCCTCTTTGAGCTGGGGCAGCACCCCCAGATTGTAGGCGTTTTTCATCAAGCTGCGGCCCATCAAAAACTCCAGCGACAGGTAATGGACCTGCTTTTTCTCTTCCCGCCGAGTCTCCTTGCGGCTTTCCACGCCGCGAAGCGCCATCACGTCCCGCAAAACCAAGGCGCTGGCCTTCATCATTTCCGCATCGGTGGCTTCCTCCGCCGTTTTGCCGAAGTTGATCATCAGCTTTGCGGTGAGGGCGTCCTCCAGTGTTGTTTTCGTAAATGCTGTCATCAATTATTCTTGCTCCGCCTTACCCTTTTTCTGCTTTGCGGCGGGTCCTTTCTGTTTGGTCTCTTTGGAGACGGCAGATGCTTCCCCCGCCTTCCCGGTTTTCTTTGCAGTCGGTTTCCTCACAGCCGTCTTTCGGCCGCCTGATTTTCCGTCTGCCGGTTTTTTTGTTGCGGCTTTCTTCACGGGCTCTTTCTTTGCGGCAGGTTCTTCCTTTGCCTCAGGCGCTTTCTCCAGTGCGACCTTAGCGGCAGGAACAAGCGCGATCTCCGCCGGTGGAACCACCGCGATCTCCTTGGCAGCTTCCTTGCCCGCTTCCGCGGCGACGGGCCACGGCTGTCCGGTGATCCCCGCGTACATACGCAAATACTCTCTGGCGCTGCGGCTCCAACTGAAGTCACAGGCCATCGCCCGCTGACGAAGGCGGGCAAAGGCGTCCGGATAATCCTTATAGAGGTAGACCGCCTCCCGAATCACATAGAGCATATCGCCGCTGGAATAGCTGGCAAAGGTAAATCCGTTTCCGGCGTCCCGCCAGGATTCGTAAGGCTGGACCGTGTCCTTCAATCCGCCGGTTTCCCGCACGATGGGCACGGTGCCATAGCGCATGGCAATCATTTGAGAGAGGCCGCACGGCTCGCTCTTGGAGGGCATTAAAAACAAATCTGCGCCACTGTAAATGGCCATGGACAGCGCCTCGTTATAGTCGAGACGCACCGCCATTCTCCCCGGGTATTGCTGGGAGGCCCAATGGAAAAACTCCTCGTATTTCCGGTCGCCCTTTCCCAGCACGACCAATTGCAGCGGAAGCTCCATCATATCATGGAGCACCTCGCAAATCAAGTCAAGCCCCTTGTGGGAAACCAGTCGGCTCACAATGCCGACCACCGGCACCTGAGGGTCTTGCCGCAGTCCCATGAGCTTTTGCAGCTCCGCCTTATCCGTTGCCTTGCCATCCAGTTGCCCGGCGGAGAAATTTGCGGTCAGATGGGGATCGGTGGCGGGATCATAGCGCACCGTGTCAATGCCGTTGAGCACGCCGGAGAGCTTGTAGCCGCACTTTCGCATCACGCCGTCCAGCCGGTGGGCAAAATATGCCAGCTTGAGCTCGCTTGCATAGGTAGGCGACACGGCGTTCACCGCGTCGGCGCACAAAATGGCGGCCTTGAGCAAATTCACATCGCCGTCCATCAAAATCGTGCCGTCGTCTGCCCAGCCGTGGTCCAGCCCGAACAGGTCGCCCAGCGTCTCCAGTCCGTAGCGGCCCTGATACTCGATGTTATGGATCGTCAGCGCGGTGCGGATGGTGCGGTACCGCTCCTCCCGCACGCCGTCGTCTTTCAAATAAACAGGGATCAGCGCCGTCTGCCAGTCGTTGCAGTGGATGACCTCAGGCCAAAAAGCCATGTGAGGCAGCATCCGCACCACCGCCCGGGAGAAAAAGCCGAACCGCTCCCCGTCGTCGGCATACCCATAGAGCTCAGGCCGGTCAAAATATTGCTCATTATCGAGAAAATACCATGTGACCCCGTCGCGCTCCAGCGAAAAAAGTCCGCAGTAGCTGTGACGCCAGGCCAAATCCACATAATCGTACCGGAGGAATGTGAGCTCCCCGGCAAATTGCTCCTTGACCCGCCGATACAGCGGCAAAACCACGGCCACCTCAGCCCCCTCGGTTGCCAGTGCTGCCGGCAGCGAGCCGGCCACATCCGCCAATCCGCCGGTTTTGCAAAAAGGCACCGCCTCACTGGTTGCATACAAAATCTTCATTTCATTTCCTTCCTTCCCTTGCCCTAAAGGCCGCCCTGCGTTTAAACCCGACTGCCCTTTGCCAGCACGATGGGATACGAGCTGTGCCCCATCAGGGTGCGATCCGGCAAAATTTCCACATGCTTATCCGCAATGATGTGGGAGACCTGTGCATTGCGGCGCACAGCCGTCTCCTTGAACAGCACGCAATTTCGCACCGTTGCGCCGGGCTCCACCACCGCGCCGGGGAAGAGGATGGAATTTTCCACCACGCCCTCGATGTTGCACCCGTCCGCCACAAGAGAGTTCACGCACCGTCCGTCCGGCCCGATGTAGGACGAGGATTTGTCCGCGCCCTTGGCCCGGATCGGGCGCTCGGGGCAAAAGAGCTCCGTGCGGATCGCCGGGTCCAAAAGCTGCATGCTGCGGTCATAGTATTCCTTTACAGAGCGGATCTGGGCGGCGAAGCCCTTCCAGATGTAGCCTTGCAGCCGCAGGGATTTTTCCCGCGCCTGCAACACATCCCGCCGCCAGCTATACCAGTCCCGGCTGGCGCACTCGTCCACCAAGTCCTTTAAAAGCGCCGTGGAGAGGATGTAAACCTCCAGTCCCCGATAACCCCGGGGCATGTGGAGATGGTAGAGGACCTCGGTAATATGTCCCTCCGGCGTCATTTCAAAATACGTCCCGTTTTCCGTTTCAAAGCTGTCGTCGCCGCAGACCACGGTGATGTCCGCGCCGCTTTTCACGTGCTTTTCATAAACGTCGCTCAGCGGCAGATTCACCACAAGATCGCCGTCCATCAGCACCACATAGTCCTGCCGAATGGTATCAAGATACGTCCGAACGCCGGCCAGAGCTTCCATTTTCCCCCGGAACGGCAACAAATCGCCGCGAAATTCCCGGTTGAACGGCGGCAGGATCTTCAATCCGCCCCGCTTGCGGGAGAGATCCCAGTCCTTGCCGGAACCCAGATGGTCCAGCAGACTTTGATACTGTCCGTGCAACACAACGCCCACGTCGGTAGCGCCCGCGTTGACCAGATTGGAAAGGGCAAAGTCCACCGCCCGATAGCGCCCGCCAAAGGGAATGGAGGATGCACAGCGGATGGCCTCCAGCTCCCGGAGATCGTTGCGTTTTTCATAGGAAAATACAATTCCGTGCAGTCCGTTCATTTTGACACCTCCTCACCGTTGCGGTCCAGCATGCAGCCGGGCCGTACCTGCATCCCCGGCGCAACCCGGCATTCCGGGGCCAGCACCGTGAGTCCCCACGGGGCGGGAACCGCGGCCTCCGGCGTGCTGCCCACCCGGCTGTCCCGACCCACGTGGCAGTTCTCGCCCAAAATGGCGTACTCCACCACGGCGCCGGGCTCCACCTCTGTGCCGGGCAGCAAAACGGAATAGCTGATGCGCGCGCCCTCGCCCACCTTGACATTGGGGGAGAGAACCGAGTTTTCCACCGTGCCTTCAATGTCGCTGCCGCGGTTGAACGCGCTGTGGGAGATATTGGCTCGCCGCCCCAAAAAGGCCGGCGGCACATTGACCGAGCGGGCGTAGATTGGCCAGGATTCGTCCAGCAGATCCAGTCCGGATTCCGGAGAGAGCATATCCATGTTGGCGTCCCACAGGGACTCCAGCGTGCCCACGTCCTTCCAATACCCGGCAAAGCGATAAGCCGCCATCCGCTCTCCTGCGCTCAGCATGGCGGGAATCACATTCTTGCCGAAGTCGTTTTCCGATGCAGCGTCCGCCTCGTCCGCGGTGAGGTACTTCCGCAGCGTCTGCCACGAAAACACATAAATTCCCATGGAGGCCAGATTGCTCTTGGGCTCCTTGGGTTTTTCGGCAAATTCGGTGATGAGGTCCTCTCCGTCCACGCTCATGATGCCGAAGCGGGGCGCTTCGTCCCAAGGCACCTCCATCACGGAGATGGTGCAGGCGGCCTGCGCCTCCTTGTGTCGCTCCACCATTTCGGAATAATCCATTTTGTAAATGTGGTCGCCGGAGAGGATGACCACGTACTCCGGGTCGTACAGATCGATAAAGCCGATGTTTTGATAAATGGCGTTGGCTGTGCCCTTGTACCAGGTGCCGCCCTTGCTGCTCATGTAGGGCGGGAGAATGTGGACGCCGCCGGTGGACCCGTCCAGATCCCACGGCTGTCCGCTTCCGATGTAACTGTTGAGCTCCAGAGGGCGGTATTGGGTCAGCACGCCCACGGTATCAATGCCGGAATTGATGCAGTTTGAAAGGGGAAAATCAATGATGCGGTACTTTCCACCAAAGGGAACGGCCGGCTTGGCCATCTCCCCGGTGAGGACGTAGAGACGGCTGCCCTGTCCGCCTGCCAACAGCATGGCGATGCACTCTTTTTTCATGGTTTCTCCAGCTCCTTTGCCTGCTTTTTCTTTCTGGTCTTGGGGAACACGCCCATGCCCCGCAGAAACACCGCGCCAAAGGCGGGAATGCGGATTGCGGCGGAATGCTCTTTTCCGTGGGAGGTGATCGCCTCCACCGCAACGGCCTGCGTATCGCCAAACCCATCGCCACCATAGGCGGGATCATCGCTGTTAAATGCCGGGACATACTGGCGGTGCGCCGGAACGCCGACCCGGTAATTCTCATAAGTATTGGGGGAAAAGTTCACCGCGCACAACAGGTCCCGGCCCTTGGCGTCCTTACGGAGGAACACCACCACGTTGTTGTGGTTGTCGTCCGGCACCAGCCACTCAAAGCCCGCCCAGTCGAAGTCGATCTCCCACAGGGCCGCTTCCTTTTTATAAAAGGCGTTGGCGTCCTTAAAAAACTGATGGATCTTCTGGTTTTCCGGTTGGTCCAGCAGATACCAGTCCAACTGCCCGTCCGAATCCCACTCATGCCACTGTCCAAGCTCCGGACCCATGAACACCAGCTTCTTTCCGGGATGGGCCAGCAGATACCCGTAAAACCCCCGGAGACAGCGCAACTGATTTTCATAGTCGCCGGGCATCTTTCCCACCAGAGAGCCCTTCATGTGGACCACCTCGTCGTGGGAGATCGGCAACACAAAATTTTCCGAAAAGGCGTACATCATGGAGAACGTGATGTCCTTGTGATGATCCTGCCGGAACCACGGGTCCAGCTTCAGATAATGACACATGTCGTTCATCCAGCCCATGTTCCACTTGAGGTTAAAGCCCAGTCCCCCCGCGTCAGAAGGTCGGGTCACCAGCGGCCATGCCGTGGATTCCTCCGCGATCATCAGTACATTGGGGTCCACCTGAAAGGCCATTGTATTCAGCGCCCGTAAAAAGGCGATGGCCTCCAGATTCTCCCGTCCGCCGTGGCAATTGGGCGTCCATGCGCCGCCCTGTCGGCCATAGTCCAGATACAGCATCGAAGCCACCGCATCCACCCGCAGCCCGTCAATGTGGTATTCCTCCAGCCAAAACCGGGCGGAGGAGAGCAGAAAGCTCTGCACCTCCGGGCGTCCATAGTCAAAAACCCGGGTCCCCCAGCCCGCATGCTCCCACTTTTGCGGGTCGCTGTACTCATAGCAGCACGAGCCGTCAAATTCGTACAGGCCCTGTTCGTCCTTACAAAAATGAGCGGGTACCCAGTCCAAAATGACGGTAATCCCGCTGCGATGGAGGTGGTTGACAAACCACTTGAAATCCTCCGGCGTTCCAAAACGGGAAGTGGGCGCAAAATACCCGGTGCACTGATAGCCCCACGAATCGTCCAGCGGATGCTCCGTCA
>CAZKMN010000024.1:0-14260 GCA_964553905.1 uncultured Oscillibacter sp. | reverse complement strand
ACCCCAACGACCTGCTGGAAAAGGGGCACATCGATTACATCGTCAAACGCGCCATCGCGCTGGGCGCAGATCCCATTATCGCGGTGAAGGTCGCCTGCCACAACGCCGCCCGTTATTTTCTCCTGAACAACCGCGGCGCGATTGCGCCGGGTTATCTGGCGGATTTTGTGGTCATCGACAACTTCCGGGATTTCAACATTGAGCAGGTCTACAAGCGGGGCGAGCTGATGGTGGATCACGGCGAAATTCGCAACTTCCCTGCCCCGGAGATCGAGCCCTATCTGGTGGCACGTTCCCACGACACCTTCCATGTGGGCACACTCACCGCCGAGGATTTTGCCGAGAATCGTCCGCGGGGCATTTTGGGAATGGTTCCGGGCGAGATCACCACGCTGGACGCCGGGTATTCTTCAAGCATTGATGTTTCGCAGGATATTTTGAAGCTGGCTGTTGTGGAGCGGCACAAAAACACGCACCACATCGGCATCGGCTATTTGCAGGGCTATGGCTTGAAATCCGGAGCCGTTGCCACCAGCATCTCCCACGACTCTCACAACATCATTGTTGTGGGCACCAACGAAGCGGACATGGCTGCGGCTGTCAATCGCGTGGTTGCGCTCAACGGAGGAATTGTGGTGCTGGATCAGGGCAACTCTCTTGCGGAAGTCCCCTTGTCCATTGCCGGCATCATGAGCGAAGAGCCTCTGGTGGAAGTCAACGAAAAGCTGGAGCAGGCCAAGGCCGTTGCCGCACAGCTTGGCGTTTCCCCCGGGGTAGACCCGTTCATGACGCTGAGCTTCATGGCTCTTCCGGTGATTCCCACGCTGCGGATCACCACCCGCGGCGTATTCGACGTCTGCCACCAGACCTACGTATGAGCACAGGAGCCGGGAGAACGCCGTTCTCTCGGCTCTTTCCAACTCAACGAAGCGTTGCTTGCAAACGACAGTCTTTTCAGGTATGCTGAAAATCGAGGTGAACAGGATGAACAGCAAACAAATCGGCGCCTTGCTCTTGCAGCTTCGCAAAGAGCAGGGAAAAACGCAGGAGCAGGTGGCTTCTGTGATCCTTGTGAGCGCAGCCGCCGTCAGCAAATGGGAACGAGGGCTCGGATGCCCGGACGTCAGTTTGCTGCCGTCGCTTTCTCAACTTTTCGGAGTCAGTCTGGAGCGGCTTTTAGCCGGGGATCTGGCTCCCAACGATCTGGATGGAGGCAATATGAATCGACTTCGCTTTTATGTCTGCCCGGACTGCGGAAACCTTCTCACCGCCACCGGCGGGGGCACTCTCTCCTGCTGCGGTCGGACTTTGGAGCCGCTGACCCCAAAGCCCATGGACGACGCCCACAGCATCCACGCAGAGGAGGTGGAGGACGACTGGTACGTCACATTCTCCCACCCCATGGAAAAAGACCACTTTTTCCGCTTTGCGGCTTATGTCGGCAGCGAACGCGTGCTGCTTGTGCGGCTTTATCCCGAGCAGGGCGGCGAATTTCGCATTCCGCAGATGCATGGCGGTCATCTCTATCTCTGTTGCAGCCGACACGGGCTGTATCTTGCGGACGGAGCATTGCAATAACCATCTCTCAGCGACAAAAAAGCTCCCTGCGGCGTTTAAACGCCGCAGGGAGCTTTTTAAAGATTGTTTAAAATCCGTGGATTTGCGGCGATTACTCAACCGTCACAGATTTTGCCAGATTCCGGGGCTTATCAATGTCGCAGCCCCGTTGCAGCGCCACATAGTACGCAAACAATTGCAGCGGCACAATGCTGAGGGAGGGCTGGAGAATCGGGTGCGTCTCCGGCACGGCAATGATGGAATCCGTGCACTTGCCCATTTTGTCCCGGAACTGCTCGGTCGTGACAGCCAGAACCTCCGCGCCACGGGCCTTGACCTCCACCACATTGCTCATTGCCTTATCGAACAGCGCCGTATATGTCCCCAGCGCCACCACCAGCGTTCCCGGCTCGATGAGGGAGATCGTCCCGTGCTTGAGCTCGCCGGAAGCGTAGGCCTCCGAATGGATATAGCTGATCTCCTTGAGCTTTAAAGAGCCCTCCAGCCCCATGGCATAGTCCAGATTCCGGCCGATAAAGAAAATGGAATTATGGTTGAAGTAGCGGGAGGCAAAATACTGCACGTCTTCCACATGCTCCAAAAAGCTTTGCATCTTTTCAGGGATCGTCTGGATCTCGGTCAAAATAGCGTCATACTCACTCTGCGCCACAGTCCCCAGCTTTTCCGCCAGATAAAGGCCCACCAGATCCATCAAAACGAGCTGGGTTGAATAGGCTTTCGTGGTCGCCACAGCAATTTCAGGCCCCGCCCAGGTATACAGCACATCGTCGGCCTCCCGGGCGATGGAGCTGCCCACCACATTGACCACCGCCAGCGTTCTGCCGCCAAGACGCTTGGCCTCCCGCATGGCAGCCATGGTGTCCAGCGTCTCGCCGGACTGACTGATGACGATCACCAGCGTATGATCGTCCACCAGCGGGTTGCTATATCGAAACTCAGAGGCCAGACACACCTCCACCGGGCGGCGCAGCAGACGCTCCCAATTGTACTTGCTGACCATCCCCACATGGTAACTGGACCCGCAAGCAATCACGAAGATTCTGGAAAATCCGCGTACCTCCTCCGCTGTCAGGTGGAGATCGTCCAGCACCACGCGCCCCTCTCGAATGCGGGGCGAGACGGTCTTACGGATTGCCTCCGGCTGCTCGAGAATCTCCTTCAGCATGAAATGGGGATAGCCGCCCTTCTCCGCCGCAGAGACGTCCCAGTCGATTTGATGATGCTCCTTTTGGACGGGAACCAGCTCGTCGTCAAAGACGTCGATGCTATCTGCCGTAAGAACGGCAATCTCCCCATCCTCCATATAGACCACATCGCGGGTATAGTTGATGACCGCCGTCACATCGGAGGCAATGAAGTTTCCGCGGGGGCTGTACCCCAGAATCAGGGGACTGTCCTTCCGGGCCGCAATCAGGGCGTTGGGGTAATCGGAGCAGATGATGCCCAGCGCATAGGACCCCTCGATCCGCCGCAGGCAGCGGCCCACCGCCTCCATCATGTTGTGGCACTCGCGGTAGTGGTATTCCAGCAGTTGGGCAACCACCTCGCTGTCCGTGTCGGAGCAAAATGTCACGCCCAGCTTTTGAAGATGCTCTTTGATCTCCATATAATTTTCGATAATTCCGTTATGAACCAGAGCGATGTCGCCGTTTTCGCTGATATGAGGGTGGGCGTTCACATCGTTGGGCTCCCCGTGGGTGGCCCAGCGGGTATGACCGATTCCAAGCTCGCCCTCCAGATCGGCGCCGCCGTGGATGAGGTCGGAGAGGACCTGAAGCCGACCCTTGGACTTTTTCACCTGCAAGCCCTTTTTCTCGGAGCGCACCGCCACACCGGCAGAGTCATAGCCCCGATATTCCATCCGTCTCAATCCGTCCAGCAAAATAGGGGTCGCTGCTTCGCGGCCCACAAATCCAATAATTCCGCACATGGTAATCCTGTTCCTCCTGATAAAATTGCTTATCAAAAGGACAAACTCGCAGTCATTTGCCGCTTTCTTCACGGTCACGGTCTCTCTGTTTTGCGGTTACCCGCATATTTGTCAGCCGTGTCACGCATCCGTGGCTGCGGAAGGGCTCCCGCCGAATCCTTCGATACTCCCTTCCCCTCGTCGTCCTGTTATGTGGTATCACTTCACAGGCGCTGGCGCTTCTGATGAGCAGATCAGCTCATAAATTCCTTTCTTTTCTGCGATTGGAATAGTATATGATACTTTTTTCAAAGAAGCAAGATGTCAGGATAATTTTTTGCAGATCGCAGACACTGTTCAGACGGAGGAACACTGCCATGATAACCGCATTTGTGCGTACTGTTATTTTATATATCCTCATCATGCTGGGTCTGCGGCTGATGGGAAAACGCCAGATCGGAGAGCTGGAGCCCAGCGAACTGGTGCTGACCATGATGCTCTCCGATCTGGCGACTGTTCCCATGCAGGATTTTGGCATCCCGCTATTATCCGGGGTGATCCCCATTTTTACACTTTTAGCCCTCTCGCTGCTCCTCAGCCAGCTCTCCCTGCAAAGTCTGCGCTTTCGGGCACTGGTCTGCGGCACGCCCGCCATCCTTATTCAAAACGGTCATCTTCTCCAAGACGTCATGCGGAAAAACCGCTACACGCTGGACGAGCTGTTGGAGGAACTGCGGGAACAGGGGTTTTCCGGCATTGCAGACGTAAAATACGCCGTGCTGGAAAACTCAGGGCAGCTTTCCATTCTGCCTTGGACCCGCTGTCAGCCGCCCACCGCCCAGCAGTTGGGGCTTATAGCGGACGACCAGACCGTCCTGCCTGTGGTGCTCATCAATGACGGGCGCATTTTAAAGGAACATCTGAAAGCCTGTGGGCTGGACGACCGTTGGCTCTCCGCTCAGCTCCAAAAGGAACAGCTCACCTCCCCAAAGGAGGTCTTTCTCTTGACGCTGGACGAGAGCGGCCATGTATTTTGCATCAAAAAGGAATGAATGCCGTGAAACGAGCCTATCTGCCCTCCCTGTTGGTGCTCTCTGTGATTCTGGTCTTTTCCACGTGGAACAGCGCCCACATGACCACACAGACAACACGGTGGCAAGCGCAGCTCTCACGCGTGGAACAGCTGGGGCAACACCGCCTCTGGTCACAGGCAGAGCAGGCGCTCGCCAGTTGCTATGACGACTGGTCCTCCCGGCAAACCTATCTCCACATTGTCTCCCACCACGATGTCATTGATGATGCGGAGGCCATGTTTCGCCGCGCGCAGGCGTTCGCCGTCTCCCGGGAGCCCAGCGAATTTCTGGCTGAACTCTCCGACCTGATCGATCAGCTACGGCTACTGGCAGAGATGGAGCAATGCACGATCAAGAACATTCTGTAAAGGTATTTTACTTTTCAGAAAGTAGCTTATTCAGCTCCGACATGAACGTGTCAATATCCTTGAACTGTCGATAGACGGACGCAAAACGGACATAGGCCACCTGATCCACGTCCCGCAGCCGGTCCATGACTTTTTCACCGATCGATTCCGTGGTGATCTCTCGCTCCATGGAATTTTGGAGGTCCTGCTCGATTTCCTCCGCGATACGCTCCAGCTCAGCCAGAGGGACCGGACGCTTTTCGCAGGCACGAATCATGCCACCCAAAACCTTTCTCCGATCGAAGCTCTGTCTGCTGCCGTCTTTTTTGACGACCACCATGGGCAGACTCTCCACCGTTTCGTAGGTGGTAAAGCGCTTGGCACATGCCAGACATTCCCGACGACGGCGAATGCTGCTGCCTTCATCGGCAGGGCGGGAATCGATGACCTTGCTTTCGGAGTAACCGCAGAACGGACATTTCATGTCAAACCTCCAAAAATTTCACCGGTTGTCCGGTGTTTTTCTCTTGTAGCCGAGTGCGTGCAAAATCCTATGGTGGGTCATGACAGCCCAACCCCCGTTGGGACTGTCTTCTCTCAGCGCATCACCCCGGCAGGGCGAAGTGCGCGTTTCGTAGTTATTATAGCACACTCCCGCAAAATACGGTATCCATTATTTGCGGAATTTGAGAAAACAGGGCCTGTTTTGAGTCTGTCAGCTCCAAAAAACAGGCTGTTCCGTTTCGTCAAAAGCAAACACCGCATACTCTCTGCCCTCTATTCGCCGCACACGGGCAAAGCAAAACAGCGCCGTCAGAATAAAAGGGCGCTCCCGGTCATAGGGCAGCGCCAAAAGGCACTGTCCGCGCACACGCTTGGTCAGAGCCCCCTGCACACCCCGCAGTCGCTGCCGCAACAGCGGTCCAAGAAAGAGCGTCTCCGGCTGCTCCGCTCTTCGCCACTGACCGTTCTCGGCAGCAGGCGACGCCGAGCGGACCTCCCCACGGAGCAAGCGCCCCAGTGGGGCTGTCATCCGGTCGGA
This sequence comes from uncultured Oscillibacter sp., assembly GCA_964553905.1. Classification (GTDB taxonomy): domain Bacteria; phylum Bacillota; class Clostridia; order Oscillospirales; family Oscillospiraceae; genus Oscillibacter. Next base: position 8,311 of record CAZKMN010000024.1, on the reverse strand, counting down.
AAAACGGCGGCGGATCGCCGCGCCCCCTGCCGACGGTTCCAGAATCCCAAGCCGCAATTCCCCGGCGTCCCCCACGGCCCAAGCGCACCAAAGGCCCTCTCCCGGCAGACGGCAGCGAGCGTCATACCATGTGTACAGGGCCTCGCGCTCCGCTGTCAGCTCTCCGATCGACCGACCGTTCCAAATCAATGGAAACTTGTCCATACGCCCACATCCCTTCCTAAAAAAACCGCCTGTGCCATTTCTATGCACAGGCGGTTTTTTATATGTGGTTCACGCAAGGGTATAGCCGCCCCGCACCAGGAGCTTCACCGTGGCGGCCGTGGCTTTCACGCCCCGTCCCTCCACCGTCATCATATACAGATGATTCTGCGCCAAAGCGCTGCCGCCGGCAAGAGGCGCTCCGGCGGATTCGTCGATCAACCCCGGAGAGCCCGACGCCACGCACGTCGCCGTCCCCACCCGCAGCAGGACCTCGCAGCCAATGTCGCCCAGCAGGGTTTGTCCGCTGCTGAGGGTCACGACCGCAAAGGACGACGAGGCGGCTCCGCCAAGCTGATCGTTGCGCTGGGCGATTTTTGCATCTACCCCGGTCATGATCTTGTTGAAAAACGTCTCATTGAGGTAGCTGAGCGTCACCAGCGGGTCTTCCGAAGACCCCACCTCTGCCGCCAGCGAGATCGTCATATTCAGCATGGCGCTGATCGCCAGCAGCATGACCATACGCAAAAACCATCTGTTCTTCTTCATGAAATGATGTACCTCCGATTTCATTTGAGACCTTCCTGGGACGTCTCCGCCATGCCGGGAAATCTTTCTCGCGTGCATCTGCCGCTGCGTCTTTGTCGGGCAGAGCGTTCCCCGCCGCACGTTGCGCGATGGAACGCACGGTGGGGAATGCATCCTTTTTACACCAACTGGTCATGCGGTAGACCGAAGCTGACCGCAATGGCTGTATCGACCTTCTCCATCACGTTTTCCTCCACGTGACCCATCCGCTCCCGCAGGCGCTTTTTGTCCAGCGTCCGCACCTGTTCCAAAAGCACCACGGAATCCCGGCTCAGGCCGCAGCTTTGTTCCACTGGAAGGTCGATATGTGTCGGCAGCCGTGCTTTCCCGGTCTGGGACGTAATAGCTGCCGCGATCACGGTGGGGCTGTAACGATTTCCGGTATCGTTTTGTATAATCAAAACAGGCCGGACACCGCCTTGTTCACTACCCACCACCGGGGAGAGATCGGCATAGTAAATATCGCCGCGTTTGACACTTGTATCCACAAAGTTCACACTCCGCCGAAAGAAGTACCCATCGCCAAAGAACCTTTGGTGAGGCCACTTTCATTCTCCCACGCAGTTGCGGAATTTATACTTTGTCAAAGCCGCAAAATTCCGGCGTCCTTGCCCCGTGCTATTCTATGCGAAGCGCCGGGCCCATGTGCCCTTTCACAGCAGGCGCAGGCTTCTTTCCACGATCTCGCCGCCTCGGATATAGAGCCGCGGCACCCGCTTGCTCACCGCGCAGGTCAGCTCATAGGGAATGGTTTGCAGCAGCGCCACAAGCCGGTCCACGCTCTGCTGCTGGCCGAAAATTTCCACCGCATCCCCCACGCGGGCCTCCGGCAGCTCTGTTAAATCCACCATGCACATGTCCATGCAGATTCTGCCGCGCACAGGCGCGGGGCCCTGTGCCGTGATGACGGACATCCGATTGGAAAGGCCGCGGAAAAACCCGTCCGCATAGCCGATGGGCAGCACGCCGATGCGGGTCTTTTCAGTGGTTGAAAAGGTTCTGCCATAGCTGATATCCGTATGGGGATCAAAAATTTTAATCGTGGAGATGCAGGACTTCAGGGACATAACCGGCCGCAGACCCAGACGCTGGGCGTCATCGCCCACGCCATAGAGCGCAATGCCCGGACGCACCATATCCAGATACATCTCAGGATAGCGCGCGAGCGCCCCGCTGTTGGCACAGTGCCGGATGGAAAACGTGCATCCCCGCTGAGACAGCGTCTCAATCACCCGCATAAAAAGAGCAAACTGTTCTCTGGTATAGGCCTCGCACGCCGCGCCGTCCTCATCTGAGGCGGCGAAGTGGGTGAAAATGCCCTCTGCCTCCAGATGGGGCAGCTGGCACGATTTGGCGATGGCCTCCACGCCGCCGTCAAAATGCTCTCCCCGCACCAAAAAGCCCAGACGGGACATGCCGGTATCCACCTTGATATGGACCTTCAGCGTACCGCCGCACGATACGGCCATGGCGCTGTACTCCTCCGCCTTGGCCTGTGCCGACACCGCCTGAGTGATATGGTATTCAATGAGCTGAGGCACCATGGCGGGCGGCGTATGACCCAAAATCAAAATGGGCGCTTCAATGCCGCCGTGCCGGAGCTCCCGCGCCTCGTCCAGACTGGAAACCGCCAGATAATCCGTTCCCAGCCGCTCCAGCTCGCGGGAGATCTGCACCGCGCCATGGCCGTATGCATCCGCCTTCACAACGCCCAGATATTTCACGTGGGCGCCGATGCGTTTTCTTGCCTGCTGATAATTATGGGTCAGAGCGTCCAGATCAATTTCTGCCCAAGTCCTTCTTAAAGCTGTTTCTTCCATATTGTTTGGGCCACCTTCTTGCCTTTTGGGGTCAAGCCCCTTGCTTTTCAATTGTATCATAAAATGCAAAACTCGTAAACTCTGCCGTCAAAATTATTTCTCCGTCTACGGCCACTTCTCCCCGCACCGGCGTGCCGTCCTCTTGGCGCAGCCACAGCGTTGAGACGATCTTTCCGTCTTGCAGGCCGCTTTGGTCCACGGTGAGCCGCAGGCAGGGCGTTTCCTCCCACAGCTCCTCGTTTTCTTCCAGCAGCCACCCGTCCCGCAGCGCTCCCATCAAGCGCGGCAGCAAGGTCATGGGACTGATCTGCTGGCCGCTGACATAGCCTGCGTTGAGCGCGAGATCCTCATATTCCAAAGCGTAGCTGCCGTCCTCCAGCACGGCCTTTACCCCGGCGATCGTATCCGGCGCAAGAACCTCCACGGTGCTCTCGCCTTCCGGCATATAGTCGCAGCGAAGCTGCGCCGTCCACTCCCGGTCATTCTGCGTGCAAAAAAGCTCCGCCTCCATCGTACAGCCTTCCATATCGTGATAGAAATCCCGCAGTTGGGACGCTTCCTCTTCCGCGCCTGCCCCGCAGCCGCCAAGCAGCAGGCACAGGATCATCATTGGTACGTAAAGGACCTTACGCACCCAGTCATACCTCCTGTTCTTCCAATTCCAAAAATGCACCGGGCAAGCTCCGGATCACATCCTCCGGGCACATTCCGTATTCCGTCAGCGCTTGCGCGGCAATGTCCCCGGCTTTTCCATGCAGCCACACGCCACAGCCCGCCGCCTGCACCGCAGTGGCCCCCTGCGCCAGCAAAGAGGCGATCACGCCGGTGAGCACATCGCCGCTTCCGCCCTTTGCCAGTCCTGAATTGCCCGTTGTATTCACCAGAACATTCCCCGCCGGGCCTGCCACCAGCGTGCGGTAACCCTTGAGCACCAAAAAGCAGCCGTGGTCCACGGCAAAGCTTCTGACCGCGTTCACCCGGTTCTCCCCCACAGGCGCTCCGTGCAAACGGGCAAACTCGCCGTCGTGCGGCGTCAAAATGGTGACGCGGCCCCGGCGGGCATCCAACTTATCTATATGCCCGGAGAGCGCATTGATGCCGTCCGCATCCAGCACCACGGGCTTTTCCGTCTCCGTCAGGAGCGCACGCACCAGCCGGTCCGACTCCTCACTCCGCCCCAGTCCGGGGCCAAGGGCCAGCACATCACAAAGCGCCAAATTCTCCCGGACTATCTGTAAAGCGTTTATGCTTAACATTCCGTTTTGATCTGGAAGCGGCAGGGGCATGGCAGAGCTGCACTTTGCGGCCTCGACAGGCCAAATGCTCTCCGGCACTCCCAGATAGACCAGTCCGCAACCGCTGTGCGCCGCCGCTGCCGCCATCAAATACGGCGCGCCGGTATAGCCCACGCTGCCGCCCACTGCAAGGACCTTTCCAAAAGTTCCCTTATGCCCGTCGATTTTCCGAGGTGGGAGCGCACTTGCGCCGTAACGGGCGTCTATGGTCTGGATGGGGCAGCGCATTGCCCGAACTGCCTTTGCGGGAATACCGATATCCCGCACCTCCACCGTCCCGGACAACAGAGCCCCCTGTCCAACGAATTGTCCGATTTTCGCGCATGTAAAGGTAATTGTCTTGTCAGCCTTTACGCCGCAGCCGAGCACAGCGCCGGTGTCTGCCGCCACGCCGCTGGCGAGATCGGCGGACACCACCGCGCCCCGGCTCTCGTTCATCCACGCAATGGCGGCGGCAAACGTCGAATCCGGAGCGATTTCCCGGGAAAGTCCTACGCCAAACAGTGCATCTACGCACACGTGGCTGGTCAGGGCCCAGTGTTTTTGCCCCTCGTCTCCGGTGTCAAAGAGCTCCAGCTCCACCCCGCACTCCGAAAGGCGACCGGTATTTTCCAGCGCGTCCGGCGTCAGACGCTCATAGCTGCCCACTAAGAACGCCCGCACCTGCACGCCTTTTAGAAACAGGACCCTTGCCGCGACCATTCCGTCCCCGCCGTTATTGCCCGCTCCGCAAAACACGGTGACGCGGCGTCTTTCGCGCCGCAGAGGGCGCAGGAGCTCCAGCACGGCCTCCGCCACCGCCGAGCCGGCTCGCTCCATCAAATCCAGCGACGAAATTCCCCACGTTTCGATGGCCTCTTTGTCCGCTTGCCGCATCTGGGCCGCCGTTGCCAGAATCATTCTATGCGCCTCCCGTTTTTTTCTTCATTATAAAAGGTCCATCCCTCCGATGCAATCCATTTTCCTGTTCTCTGTCGCCCAAATGTGCTATACTGTTGAAATTACAGGCAATGCAACTCAAACTTGACGTCATTTTCTTCAAACGCAACAGCAAATCGCTGGTGTTGCGGCCCGTGCTCAGGTAAGATGAGGCATCATCAAACAGGAGGAATCTTCTATGGCTTTTCCAGAAAATCTGCAATACATCCGCAAGCAAGCCGACATCACGCAGGAACAACTGGCCGAGCAGCTTCAAGTCTCCCGCCAGTCCGTCAGCAAATGGGAGAGCGGAGGCAGCTTTCCCGAAATGGACACCCTGCTGCGAATCTGTGACCTTTACGACGTCAAGCTGGACACCCTGCTCAGAGGCAGCATTCAAGAAAGTCTGCTCAGCGACACGGCTGGCTATAACGCGCACATGGATCTCTTTTCAAAGCAGGTCGCCGGGGCCGTGGGCGCCATCATTGCCGCTGTGAGCGCCATGATGCTTCTGTTGGCTGCCGGATTGCCGGAGATCCTTGCCACCGCTTTCCTGCTGCTGGTCATCACGGTATCCGTGGTTATTTTGATTGCCGGTGGAATTCAGCATGACCATTTTTGCCAAAAGCATCCCACCGTTTCGGACTGCTACACCCCGGAGGAAAAAGAGGCTTTCCACCAGAAATTTGTCTGGCTGATTGCCGGTGGCGTGGGCGCCATTTTGTTTGGCGTGGTGCTGCTGGTATGCTTCTCCATGCTCCCTGAAACGGATTTTTACGAATCGCTCTCCGTGGGAATCTTTTTGCTGATTATTGCCGGATCGGTGACCGGTTTTATTTACGGCGGGATGCAGGAGGAAAAATATCAGGTCTGGAAATACAATCGGGACAACAATCCAACGCCTGAGGCCAAGGCCCAACTACAAAAAAGCGGGACCGTCTGCGGCGTCATCATGCTTTTGACGACCGCGTTATACGTGGGACTGGGGTTGGCGCGGGACGCATGGGACACGGCCTGGTGGCTTTTCGCCGTGGGAGGCATTCTCTGCGCCGTGGCGGGAACCATCCTGAATCCGTACAAGGGCGACGAGTGAGCCTGTGGTCGCACACATTTTTATCCGACAGTCCGGCCCCGCCGAGTGCTCCCCCTTCCGCCGCTTCCCCGGCAGAAGGGGGATTTTCCTCTTGCATTTTGTGCTTTTCTATGTTATAAGGTAGAGTATATGAGCGCTATGAACGGGAAAATAACGAGCTTGCTCCGTTTCAGAGAGGGTCGGTCGCCGGCTGAGAGCCGACCTGCGGGGTGTCGTTTGGTTCGCCCGGGAGCCGCCGTGGAGACACGGCCGGTCGTCCGCCGTTATCGGGACCTTGAGTGCGTACGCAAAGCGTACGAAGCCGGGTGGTACCGCGGAAGGGTTGCCTTTCGTCCCAGAGTTGGGACGGAGGGCTTTTTTTCTGCCCACTCTCTATGGTGATCTCATCCAGATAAAGGAGTTTTGAACTATGAAAGAACAATTGGAAGCCATTCGCAAAGCTGCGCTGGACTCCATTGCCGGCACCGAGGCAGGCGCCGAGCTGGAGGCCCTGCGCGTCAAGTATCTGGGCAAGAAAGGCGAGCTGACGGCCGTTTTGAAGCAGATGGGCGGTCTTTCCGCCGAGCTGCGGCCCATCGTGGGGCAAATGGCCAACGACGTGCGCGCCGCGTTGGAAACCGCCATCGAAGCCCAATCCGCCGTCTTGGAGCGCAAGGCCATGGAAGCCCGTCTTGCCAGCGAGACATTGGATGTGACGATTCCCGGAAAGCGCGTCAAGCAGGGGCACAAGCACCCGATGTACAGCGTTTTGGACGAAATCAAAGACATTTTCATTGGCCTTGGCTTTGAGATTCTGGACGGACCCGAGGTGGAGCTGGCTGACTACAACTTCACCAAGCTCAACACGCCCGACGATCACCCTGCTCGGGAATGGTCGGACACCTTCTATCTCTCCGAGGATTCCGAAGTCCTGCTGCGGACGCAGACCTCCAGCATGCAGATCCGCGCCATGGAGACCCGAGAGCTGCCCATCCGCGTCATGGCCCCCGGTCGGGTTTATCGCAAGGACGAGGTGGACGCCACCCATTCTCCCATGTTCCACCAAATCGAGGGTCTGGTAGTCGACAAGCACATTACCATGGGCGACCTCAAGGGCACTTTAAATGCCGTCATCCGTCAGATTTACGGTGAGAACACCGTGACACGTTTCCGCCCCCACCACTTCCCGTTCACTGAGCCTAGCTGCGAAATGGACATCCAATGCCACAAGTGCGGCGGTGTGGGCTGCCCCACCTGCAAGGGCGAGGGCTGGATTGAAGTCCTCGGCGCGGGCATGGTCCACCCCAAGGTCCTGCGCGGCTGCGGCATCGACCCCGAGGTCTACTCCGGCTTTGCCTTCGGCATGGGTCTGGAACGTCTGGCTCTGGGCCAGTTCAAAATCAGCGATATGCGCCTGATTTTTGAAAACGACGTCCGGTTCCTCGAGCAGTTTTAAGAAAGGAGAGCGCAATTATGTTACTGTCCAGAAAATGGCTGAATGAATTTGTGGAAGTGGATGCTTCCGATCGCGCATTTGCGGAGGCAATGACGCTCTCCGGGTCCAAGCAGGAAACCACGGAGGACCTCAGCGCCGAGCTGAAAAATGTGGTTGTCGGCAAAATTTTGAAGATGGAGCGGCACCCCGACTCCGATCACATGTGGGTGCTGCAAATTGATATCGGCGGCGAGACGACCCAGATCGTCACCGGCGCATGGAACATCCATGTGGGTGATCTGGTGCCGGTCGCCAAGCACGGCTCCCGTCTGCCCGGCGGCATCAAGATCGAAAAGGGCAAGCTCCGGGGCGTCCCCTCCAACGGCATGCTCTGCTCTTTGAAAGAGCTGGGTCTGACTGCCGAGCACGACTATCCCGACGCCGTCATTGTAGCCGCCGCTATTTTGGGCGACTATACGGTTTTGAAGGGGCAGGAGCCCTCCATCCCCGCGGACATCCAGCCCGGATGCAAAATTTTTGGACCGGTGGTAGCCGCCCGCGTGCTGGAAGTTGCCATTCAGCCCGATTTCCTCTATCATGTGGTTTTGGATTTGGGCGACGCCACCGCCATGCTCGACTGTCCCTGCCAGAATCTCCACGAGGGCGATCTCGTCGCCTATCACACGAAGGCAGAGACGATCTGCACGCTGGCAGATCTCCACGCACAGCAAGCTGAGTTCCCCCACTGCATTCCCGACGGCATTTGGGTCCTCCGGCAAGAGGGTCTTACGCCGGGAGACGACATGGCCGCCGTCATCGGATACGACGACCACGTGGTGGAATTTGAGATCACCCCCAACCGGCCCGACTGCCTGTCCGTTATCGGTCTGGCCCGGGAGGCCGCGGTGACCTTCCAGAAGCCCCTGACCCTCCACGAGCCGGTGGTCAAGGGCAGCGGCAAGGACGTCATCATGGACTACGC
>CAZKMN010000023.1:10852-14480 GCA_964553905.1 uncultured Oscillibacter sp. | reverse complement strand
CGTTGCCGCGCTCGCCGCAGCCGATGTAGACCACGATATCCACGTCCGACCACTTAGCCAACTGATGCTGCACCACCGTCTTGCCGGAGCCGAACGGTCCGGGGACAGCCGCGGTGCCGCCCTTGGCGATGGGGAACATCGTGTCGATGATCCGCTGACCGGAGCAGAGCGGACGCTTGGGGGGATATTTCTTTTCATAGGGACGGCCCACGCGGACGGGCCACTTCTGGGTCATCGTCAGCGGCACTTCCTTGCCGTCCTCGGTCTTGAGCACCGCCACGGTCTCCGTCACATTGAAAGAGCCGCTTTGGATGCTGACAATGGTACCACGCAGCGCGGGAGGGACCATGATCTTATGAAGGACCACAGCCGTCTCCGGCACGGTTCCGATAATGTCGCCGCCGGCGACCTTGGTGCCGGGCTGGACCGTGGCGGTGAATTCCCATTTCTTCTCATGATCCAGCGCAGGCACTTCCACGCCGCGGGTAATGCAGGCGCCCACCTTTTCCACGATCTTCTCCAGCGGACGCTGGATGCCATCGTAAATACCTTCGATCATGCCGGGCCCCAGCTCTACGCTCATGGGGGCTCCGGTGGTCTCCACCTCGGCGCCGGGGCCGAGGCCGGAGGTCTCCTCATAGACCTGAATGGAGGCGGCGTCGCCCTTCATCGTCAGGATCTCACCAATCAGGCGCTGGGGGCCAACGCGGACCACGTCGGACATATTGGCGTTCGCGAGGCCCGTAGCCACAACCAGCGGCCCGGAAACTTTAACAACTTTACCGCTCAAAATTGAATACCTTCTTCCTTGGAAAATTCTCTTCCGAGGCTGTTTTTTTCAAAGAGGCTGGTCGCCGTTACAAAATATCGGCGCCGACAGCCCGTTCAATGGCTCGCTGGATATTGGCCTTGCCAATGCCGAGTGAGCCCTCTCGTCCGGGGATCAGAATGATGGCAGGGCGCAGCTCGTCCTTATATCGGGCCAGCACGTCCCCCAGCTCTCGCGCAAGCTGTTCGGTGAGATAGATCACCGCGCAATTGTCCTTAGCCAGCTTTCGCACCGTCTCTCTTGCCTCGTCCGCATTTGTGACGGGGTAAGTATCCAGTCCCAGAGCACGGAATCCCATGACGGATTCCCAATCGCCCACCACGGCGATCTGATAGGTCATTGCCATACGCTCACCGCCTTACACATAACCGGTCCGGAGCCGGGAGCGAATCACATCCGGGGCCAGCCCCGTGCTGCGTCCGATCATCAAGATCCGCAGATTCGTGTATTCCGTCTCCCGTGCCGCCAGATACCCCACCAGAGGAGCCTCTCCAAACGGCACATACTGTGCTCCTGCCAGATACTCGCCCACCGCGTCGTCGCAGCGCTTTTCAAATTCCGTCAGCGCTCCGCCGTGCAGGGCCTCTGCGCCGGCTTCTGCCGCCGCATGGAGCTGCGTGGGCGCATACAGTTCCACAAGTCCGCTCCCACCGGCAGCACTGACCGCCAGAACGGATTCCGGCGTCAGATCGCCGCCCGCAAACAGGACGCCGGCCAAAAACTCCGGGCTCTTTCCCATTCGCAGCGTGCGAACCAGCGCACGCAGGTTTGCCGCGTCGATCTGGGCTTTTACATAGCCCCGCAAAAAGTCGCTGTTGGTTTGCTCCGCGGCGTCCTCCATATCCCGGTAATACCAGCGATCCAGCACGATGTCGCTGAGCTGGGGGTCGCGGGTCGTCTCCAAAACCTCTTTGGCCTCCGCCAGCGCGGATGCCAAAAGCGGAGGCAACGCATCGTAATTCCCGGTTTGGAGCGCCTCTTGCAGATCCTCCGCCCCAACGCGTCCCAGATCCATCAGCATGTGCCGGGGATCTGTTCCCATCGCGGCGGCCTTGAGCAGCGCCTTTGCGTTATGATAGTCATATTTCAGCTTGAATATATCGATATATCTGGGGTCCGGTGCGCCGGCAGCCAAATCCGAAAGAGTGGCCTCCCGCGCAGCGGAGAGCGCCTGATCCAGCGCCTCCGGGTCCGTGGCGTCCAGTTCCGGATAGCCGCACTCCTGCAAGAGCTTCACGGCCTCCTCATCGCTGCGGGCCTCCAAGACCTGTTCCATCTTCTCCCGGGTCAAAAGGCCGGTTTCCATGGCCTTGATCCGAGCGGAAATGACCAGATAATCGGTGTCTTTGATTTTTTTAGGCAAGACACTTCCTCCTTGTCAGATTTCCGGAAACAGGTGCTTCACCACCGCTCCCGCAGTTTCCGTTTTTTGCAGGCGCACCAGCGTGTCAAAGGAACAGTTGACCTCCACCTTGCCGTCCGCGAGAATGAACCCGCCGCGCAGCGGTCGCGTCTCCTCAGAGAGTGTCAGCTTTCCGCCCAGTTTCTCGTTTGCTTTTGCCACGGCTGCCGCGCCGATCCGCGCGCGATCTTCGCTTGCAAAGATCACGGCTCCCCGTCCGGTAGCCGACGCCTGAACCAGCAGCGCAGCCACCGTTTCGATATACGCATCGTCCGGCATGGTGCAAAGTTTTTCAAGGGCCAGCGCATAGGCCTTTTCCACCATTTCCTGCTTGGCGCCCAGCGTCACCTTCCGCGCTTCCATCTGGGCCACGCTCACAAGACGCTCTTCCCGCTCCTCGGCGGCTTTTTGGTTTCTGGCAGTCAGTTCTGCCTCCTCGCTCTCAGATTGCGCCTGATAGCGCGCGGTGATCTGCTGGGCCTGTGCCCGAGCCGCAGACAAAATCTCATCGATCTGTACCTGCGTATCCGCATCAATGCGCTGTGTAATTTTTTCGATTCCGTTCATATCAGATCCCCTTTCTACGGGGTCAGGCGATATTGATGATCATCAGCATGGAGGCCAGCAAAGACAAGATGGCATAAAACTCCACGGTGATGCACAGCACCATGCCCTTGGACCAGTCATCGGGCTTCTTCGCCAGAATATTGATGGAGCCGGCAGCCACGCGGCCCTGTGCAATTGCGGAAAACAGTCCGCCAAGCGCCATAGGCATGCAGGCGACGAAGTATTGCAGTCCCTGCTGAATGGTGAGCTCGGGCATTGTGCCGCTGAGAAGTCCCATGCTGTAAATAGCAAAGAACCACACGACCAGACCATACAGGCCCTGCGTGCCGGGGATGACCTGCAAAATCATGACCTTACCGAATTTAGAAGGGTCCTGGCACAAAAGGCCTGTGCCCGCTTCGCCGGCAATGCCGGTACCCTTTGCGCTGCCGATGCCGGACAGAGCCGCTGCAAGACCGGCGCCCAGCAGAGCCAGCGCCAAACCGCCAAATGCTTCAAAGAATCCCATGATGAATTTCCTCCTCAGTTATTTTCAATATCCACAAATTTTGTATTCATCGCCAAGGGACGGAACGGCTTTCCGCCGTCCTGATAGAATTTTCCGAAATACTCCAGACACTGCAAACGCAGATCGTGCACATAGCAGCCCAACAGATTCAGCGCGAAGTTCAAAGCGTTGCCCACCAGCGAGATGACAATGAAAATCACCACGTTGCCCGGGATCGCGCCCAGAGTGTTGAACACCTGTGCAATGACGCTGCCTGCCAGCATCAGCGCCATCAAACGGGAATAGGACAAAATATCGCCAAAATATCCCGTTACATGGTTAT
>CAZKMN010000023.1:6702-10842 GCA_964553905.1 uncultured Oscillibacter sp. | reverse complement strand
GCGCTCCATCCGGAACCCACCAAAATCATCACAAGGCCCACGTACAAAACGATGTTTGTCACGCCCAGCGCCATGAGTCCGCCGCCGGCAAAGACTACCCACCAAGTCACTTCCTCCCAGAGAGCATCCATCCACTCGCCGCGCTTGGCCTTTTGCACAAAGCTCACCACCATGCCGGTGATGATCTGGACAAAGCCAAGGCACATGGACCCCACAAGGATCATCAGCGTGTCCTCCAGCGGGGTGAAGAGCGGCTTCCAAAACCAGACAAACGTACTCTCTGGATTGAAGATCTTCACAAGCTGCGGAATAAAATCTCCGAAAAATCCGCCCGTGACCGCGCCCATGATAAATGTGCTCACACCGCACAGGCCCAAAAGCCCGAACAGATGCCCCGCCGTTCCCTTGGGGCGATATTTCTTCCCGATGATGAGCGAGGCCAACATCATCAAAAGGCCATAGCCCATATCCGCCATCATAATGCCGTAAAACAAAATGAAAAACGGAGCCATCAGGGGGTTGGGGTCCACATTGTCATAGGCGGGAAGCGAATACATCTCCGTCACCATGTTCAAAGGACGGGTCAGCCAGTTATTCTTCAGCTCTACCGGAACATCGGGATATTCCTCTTTGTCCGGTTCCGTCGCCTCCCACGCGCACCCATGCTTGTCCAGCAGCTTTGCCACCGCGCCCATTTTCTCTGCCGGGGCCCAGCCCTCAAAAAAGACGATGGTGCCGTCCGTCAGCAGGCGTTCGGCATTTTGTTCCTTGGCAGCTTCGGCGCTCAGACGGTCCGCATAGATCCGCAAAGCCTCCCGCGCCGTGCTGTTTTGTACGATCTCCGCCGTGGCGCGCTCCTGCGCGCTGTGGTTTTCAGCCAGTTGCCGGTGTAGCTGCTGCAAGTTTTCCGCCGCAGTCCCCGTAAGGCCGGGGAACGACACGACGCTGAAGCTGTACGGTCGCAAGGCCTCCGTTGCCGCTTCCTCATCCGCGCGATGACAAATCAAAAGGCAGTAGAGCTGCTGCTTATCCTGCCCAACGGAAAAAAGCTCCGCGGCAGCGGCTTCGGAAAGCGCCGTCTTGACAGCGGAGAGCTCCGTTGCCGCCGGGAAAACGCACAGTCTGCAAAGCACATGCGCCGTGCCCTCCGTCTCCAGAGGCAAATCCAGACTGCTCCATGGATTGAGCGCCGCAATGCGGGAATGCAGACGATTTTCCTCGTTTTGCAGTTGGCTCAGCTCCGTCAGCAAACCGCCGATTTTAGAGCAGGCTTCCTGCGCGCGCTCTGCCGTGCCTGCGGCGAGAAATTCCTTCTCCGAAATGGGATGGCGCTGGATAAACAGTCCGTCTTTGAGTTGGGCATACTTCTTGAGGGCAGCGAGTGCGGCGTTCACATCGGTGATCTCGCTTTTGGCGGATACCAGACGCGAGGTTTCCCGCTGCATCAACCCAGACCATGCCGGGTCCGCCAGCTTGCCGTCCGGCTCACTGATCTCCACACAGCCCAGATGCAAAAGGCCCGCAAGCAGTTCCTCCCGGTGATCGGCCATCGCCATGACGTGGAGCTTTTTCATTTTTACAATGGCCATATCAGTGATTCACAACCCTTCCGACAATAAACTCCGCGGCTTTTTCCAGATGCTGATTTGCCATGCCGCGCAGCGCCTCGCCCTCGCCGTTGGCTTTCTCGGTGATGACGCGGGCGCGTTCAGCCGCCTTCGCTTCCGCCTGCTGCATCAACTGTTTTCCCTGATGGGCGGCAGTTGCTCGGACCTGCTGTAAGAGCGCAAGCCCATCCCGCTCCGCATCGGCGATCAATTGCTTCGCCTCAGCTTCCGCGGCAGCCTTGCGCTCCCGGTTTTTAGTTTCCACCTGTGTGACTTTTTCGATTGCTTCCAGGGACATCTGATTTCACCTTCTCTCCTGCAATGCAATATTTTAATTGTATAAAAGTTTGTCATCTCTGCGCCGCTCCTGCAATAGACATTGCTCGCCGCGTGTCGCAAATCCAGACAATCTCAAAATCTTGTATGGACAAAGATGACGCTTACAAGGCTTAGTATAGGTCACCCGATTTGCCAATGCAAGGAATTTTTGTGGGTTTCGCCTGCTTTCGTACCTTTGCACAAAGTCTGGTGCACTTTTTTAACAAATCAAACGCAAACGTGTGCGCTAATTCGCGCAAACGTGTACGCGACGTTAAAAAATTTCATTTTCCGTTATATTTTTAACGGAACAAGGCCACTTCATACGTCATTTTGCAAATCTTTGCGTAAATGTACGCCATTTATTTCGCAAAATGTTTTTAGGAAAAAAAGCAGGCGGAAACGTCGGTTTTTCCGCCGTTTCCGCCCTGTTTTTTCCGTTATGCTTCCCCCGTGCGCTCCAAAAGGGCAGAAAGTTCTTCCAGCTTTGCGCCACTTTGATCCATAGCGCGGGGCAATTGGGTCAAATTGACCTCCACCTTTCGCAGCTCGCCCGTCACGTGCGCGGCAGTTGCATCGAAAGTGGACATGAGCTCGCCATATCGGGTGCGGAATTGGTCCACAGTCCGGCGCAGCTCTGCCCGCGTGGTGCTTTCCAGATCCGCTGCGCGCTTGCGGGCCTCGCATTCGATGGCGCCAATGCGCTCGCGAAACTGTGCATAGGCCTCTGCGTCCGGGCGCAGGCGCTCCGTCTCTGCAAGCAGACGCTCCACCTCGGCCTGAAGAGGCTCCAATTCCTGATGCGCGGCGCTTTCCCGTTCCAAGTCGGCTTGCAGGCGTTCCCGCTCAGCGGTAAGGACCTCCACCTGTGCGTGCAGACTTTCCAGTTGTGCGGTCAGCGTCTCTTTTGCAGATCTGAGTTCTTCGTTTTCCGCTGTCAGCATCTCCTGAGCTTTTGCAGCTTCCAACGCGGACTTTTCAATATAGTCGATTACGTCCTGCTTTGCAAAGCCGCCAAACGTAACGCTTTTAAAGGTGCTGTTTTCCATCCATCCACCGCTTTCCTTTATACTCTTGTTGTCACTTTAGCACAGAATGCGTCGATTGACAAGGGCAGAAAAAAAACCAGAAATTTTTTAAGAAAATGCTTGCTTTTTTGCGCGAAGCGTGCTAATATAAACAAGCTGTCTGTGAGACATGCGATTATGCGCCGTTAGCTCAGCTGGATAGAGCGTCTGGCTACGGACCAGAAGGCCGGGGGTTCGAATCCCTCACGGCGTACCAGAAACCACCTAAAAGCCGCAAGGCTTTCAGGTGGTTTCTTTTTGTCGATAACACACTTTATAACGCATTCTTACGTTTTCATCGTCCCCAGTTCACCGCGTTTCGCACCAGCATCCTCCCTTTTTGCATCCAAATCTCGATGTGCGTGAGAGCGTAGGCGTTTTCACGGCAGGAATACGCCACAGCCTAATGGACTGTGCCAATTCCAAATACTCTCCACCATGCCATCAGGGGCAGTGCTCCTGTCCATGGCAAAAGAATTAGGGACACACCCCCATGGTAACGGGCGCCGTGGTCGGATCTCAAAAGGGCAAGGAAGTGCTGTGCCGGGCCTTAAAAGCCCACGGAGGGATTCGGGAGGTTGCAAAACGGCTCAGAGTGGCGCTCTAACGGATAGTCTCAGGAGATCTGGGAACGTGATTCTGGAGTTCACAGTGGCCGAGGAAAGTGCAATCCACGGGCAAAGTGCATATGGGAGCCCCAGCGCCGCCACGCCCGCCTGCGCCAGCTTTTAGAACGGTCGCTATTCGGGATGATGCGGACGGCATCCCGCAGGCCGCAGTGGGTACAATCCACGCTACACCGCGCGCAGGAAGCCGGCAGACGAGGTCGGCAGATAAAACTGGCAGACGTAGCCAGCCGAAAAAACGCAGACGTAGCCAGCAGGCAAACCCAACACGCGAAGTCAACAGGCAAAAACGGCGCAAGCAAAATTCCAATCAAAGCATAGCGCCCCAAATTTTATCCAAACGCCCATCAAAACCCAGTCGATTCAAGTGCTCCGGGCAGGAAATTCTTTCAAAAAAAGACGCAAAAAGGCCGACCCATAGGGTCGGCCTTTTTGGGAACACATTAGGCGTCGATCTCGATGACAACGCCGGAACCCACGGTACGGCCACCCTCACGGATAGCGAACCGCAGACCCTTCTCG
>CAZKMN010000023.1:3576-6692 GCA_964553905.1 uncultured Oscillibacter sp. | reverse complement strand
CTTTTCAATAGCGATCGGGGTGATCAGCTCGACCTTCATGTCGACGTTATCGCCGGGCATGCACATCTCAACGCCCTCGGGCAGAGTGATGACGCCGGTCACGTCGGTGGTACGGAAGTAGAACTGGGGACGATAGTTATTGAAGAAAGGAGTATGACGGCCGCCTTCGTCCTTGCTGAGGACGTAGACCTGACCAACAAACTTGGTGTGGGGATGAATGGAACCGGGCTTGGACAGAACCTGACCACGCTCGATGCCGCTGCGGTCCACGCCGCGGAGCAGGGCGCCGATGTTATCGCCAGCTTCGGCAAAGTCCAGCAGCTTATGGAACATCTCGATACCGGTAACGACGGTCTTCTTCTTCTCATCAGAAAGGCCGACGATCTCGACTTCTTCGCCCAGCTTCAGAACGCCACGCTCCACACGACCGGTAGCGACAGTGCCGCGGCCAGAGATGGTGAACACGTCCTCGACGGGCATCAGGAAGGGCATGTCTTCCTTACGGTCGGGGGTGGGGATATAGTCGTCAACAGCGTCCATCAGCTCCTTGATGCAAGCATACTCCGGAGCGGCAGGATCGGTGGCTTCAGACACCAGAGCGTTCAGCGCGGAGCCCTTGATGATGGGCAGATCGTCGCCGGGGAACTCGTACTTGGAGAGCAGCTCGCGGACTTCCATCTCGACCAGCTCCAGCAGCTCCTCGTCGTCGACCTGATCGCACTTGTTCAGGAACACAACGATGGCGGGCACGCCGACCTGACGGGCCAGCAGGATGTGCTCGCGGGTCTGAGCCATGGGGCCGTCGGAAGCGGCGATAACCAGAATTGCACCGTCCATCTGAGCAGCACCGGTAATCATGTTCTTGATATAGTCGGCGTGGCCCGGGCAGTCAACGTGAGCATAGTGACGCTTTTCGGTCTCGTACTCAACGTGAGAGGTGTTGATGGTGATGCCGCGCTCCTTCTCTTCGGGAGCCTTATCGATGTTGTCGTAAGCCTCGAACTCGGCCTTGCCCTGCAGGGACAGCCACTTGGTGATAGCGGCGGTCAGGGTGGTCTTGCCGTGGTCAACGTGACCGATGGTACCAATGTTAACATGGGGTTTGGTTCTTTCAAATTTCAGCTTAGCCATTTGAAAATCCTCCTATCAATTATAAATCCACTTTTTGCAATGCAAATAGAATCAGCATTGCTTATTTTACAGGAAATTGCGGGAAAAATCAATCCCTATTATTGCCTCAGCCCTGAGCCTTGGTGCGCGCATCCACGATCTTCTCCCGAATGTTCTTCGGAATCTCGACATAGTGGCTGGGCTCCATGGTGTACTGGCCGCGGCCCTGCGTACGAGAACGCAGGTCGGTGGCATAGCCGAACATCTCGGCCAGAGGCACATGAGCATCGATCTGCTGAGCGCCGGGACGGGCTTCCAGCTTGATGATCTGTCCGCGGCGGCTGTTCAAATCGCCGATGACATCGCCCATATACTCGTCAGGCACAATGACAGAAACCTTCATGATGGGCTCCAGCAGTGTGGCGTCCGCCTTGCGGCAGGCCTCCTTGAAGGCCATGGAGCCGGCGATCTTAAATGCCATTTCAGAGGAGTCGACCTCATGATAGGAGCCATCGTACAACGTGACCTTGACGTCCACAACAGGGAATCCGGCGACGACGCCGGCGTTCATCGCGCCCTGGATACCGGCATCGACCGCAGGGATATACTCCTTGGGGATCGAGCCGCCCACAATAGCGTTGACAAACTCATAACCCTTGCCGGACTCGTTGGGCTCGACACGGATCTTGACGTGACCGTACTGGCCCTTACCGCCGGACTGACGGGCATACTTGGTATCCTGCTCCACCTGCTTCTTGATGGTTTCCTTGTAGGCAACCTGAGGTGCGCCCACGTTGGCCTCCACCTTGAATTCCCGCAGCAGACGGTCGACGATGATCTCCAGATGCAGCTCGCCCATACCGGCGATGATGGTCTGGCCGGTCTCTTCGTCGGTCCAGGTGCGGAATGTGGGGTCCTCCTCGGCCAGCTTCACCAGCGCCAGACCCATCTTTTCCTGACCAGCTTTGGTCTTGGGCTCGATGGCAACGCGGATGACGGGCTCGGGGAATTCCATGGATTCCAAAATGACGGGATGCTTTTCATCGCAGAGCGTGTCGCCGGTCGTCGTGTTCTTCAAACCGACAGCGGCCTCGATATCGCCGGAATAAACCTCATCGATATCCTCGCGATGGTTGGCATGCATCTGCAAAATACGGCCAATGCGCTCCTTGACGTTCTTCGTGCTGTTGAGCACGGTAGAACCGGTTGCCAGATGGCCGGAATACACGCGGAAGAAGCTCAGACGGCCCACATAGGGGTCGGTCATGATCTTGAATGCCAGCGCGGAGAACGGAGCATCGTCGTCAGACTCACGCACCTCGGGCTCGTCCGTCTTGGGGTTTACACCCTTGATGGCCGGGATATCGGTGGGGGAGGGCATATAGTCGACAATGGCGTCCAGCAGCTTTTGCACACCCTTATTCTTGTAGGAAGTGCCGCAGGTGACGGGAACCATTTCGTTGGCAATGGTTGCCTTGCGGATGGCGGTACGAATCTTGTCCATGGGGACTTCTTCGCCAGCCAGATAGGTCTCCATAATGGACTCGTCCACCATGGAAACAGCCTCCATCAGCTTTTCATGGTACTCGTTGGCAAGGTCTACCATGTCAGCGGGAATTTCTTCCACGCGCATATCCTTGCCCAGATCGTCATAGTAGATATCGGCGTCCATCTCCACCAGATCGATGATACCCTTGAAGGTATCCTCGCTGCCGATGGGCAGCTGGATGGGAACGGCATTGCACTTGAGACGGTCTTCCACCATGTGCAGCACATTGTAGAAGTCCGCGCCCATGATATCCATCTTATTGACGTAAATCATGCGGGGAACCTTGTAGGTATCGGCCTGACGCCACACAGTCTCAGACTGAGGCTCGACGCCGCCCTTGGCGCACAGAACGGTCACGCTGCCGTCCAGCACGCGCAAAGAGCGCTCCACCTCGACCGTAAAGTCCACGTGGCCCGGGGTATCGATGATGTTGATTCTGGTGTTGGGGAACTGTTCT
>CAZKMN010000023.1:378-3566 GCA_964553905.1 uncultured Oscillibacter sp. | reverse complement strand
GCTCCTGCTCCTGTGCCATCCAGTCCATGGTGGCAGTGCCGTCATGGGTTTCACCGATCTTATAGTTCACGCCGGTGTAGAACAAGATCCGCTCGGTGGTGGTCGTCTTGCCTGCATCGATGTGCGCCATAATGCCGATATTACGGGTGTTTTCGAGAGATGTTTTCCTCGGCATACTGTTACTCCTAACTTACCAGCGGAAATGCGCGAATGCCTTGTTAGCCTCGGCCGCCTTGTGCACTTCCTCACGCTTTTTCACTGCGCTGCCGGTATTGTTGGCAGCATCCATAATCTCTCCTGCCAGGCGCTCGGCCATGGTGCGCTCGCTACGAGTGCGGGCATAGGCAGTCAGCCAACGCAGACCCAAAGTCTGACGACGGACGGGACGAACCTCCATGGGGACCTGATAGTTAGCGCCGCCGACACGGCGGGCCTTGACTTCCAGGCTGGGCATGATATTCTCCATTGCCTGGGAAAATACTTCAGTGGGGTCTTTCTCGGTCTTTTCCTTAATCTGGTCAAAAGCCGCGTAGACCACTTTCTGTGCGACGCCCTTCTTGCCGTCCAGCATGACGCTGTTGACCAGCTTGGTTACCAAAATGGAACCGTAGATGGGATCGGGCAGAACCTCTCTCTTGGGAACATTACCTCTTCTGGGCACTATGCTTCCCTCCTTCATAATAATTCTATGATCTCATAGGTACTCAAAAGGCGATGACGCCTTCCGTGAATGCCTGCCGAAGCGGTATGCTCGCGCATATATATAAACCTGTTCGGCAAACTTTCAAATTGTTGTCCTTACTTGGACTTGGGGCGCTTGGCACCGTACTTGGAACGGCTCTGCATACGGCCGGAAACACCCTGAGCGTCCAAAGTACCGCGGATAATGTGGTAACGGACACCAGGAAGGTCCTTGACACGGCCGCCGCGGATCATGACGACGGAGTGCTCCTGCAGGGAGTGACCCACGCCGGGGATATAAGCGGTGACCTCGTAGCCGTTGGTCAGACGCACACGGGCGATCTTACGCAGAGCGGAGTTCGGCTTCTTCGGAGTTGCGGTTCTCACGGCGGTGCAGACGCCTCTCTTCTGGGGAGAAGGCAGGTCGGTATCCTTGTTCTTGATGGTGTTCAGACCGAACTGCAGTGCGGGAGATGCAGACTTGAAAGTTGCCTGAGTTCTTCCTTTACGGACCAATTGGTTAAAAGTAGGCATTGATGTTCTCCTTTCTTTCATATTTTACCATCCGCACAGCGCGGATAGCTTTTATTTTTTACGGAAAGCCCGAAAGCTATTCCGAAAAAATCAAATTGCTTCCTGTTTTAAAATTGCCACAACGGAAGCGCCAACTGTTATGTGGCAGGCTTTGCCGAGCTGCTCCATTGTGCAGCCGGGCTCTGTTGGAATCCCGGAGCGCGCACAGCTTTCCGCCAACGGCTCTGTAAGAGCGGGGTCGGCGTCGCAGGCGAGATACACCCGGCAGGCGCGGCCTTCCCGAATGGCTTTGCGGGACTGCTTCACGCCAATGACTTTCTCCTGAGAAGCAAGTTCCGTTAACAAGGGAAGTTCCTCCTGAAATCCATAGCAAAATTCGCGGAATAAACCCACGCGGATTAGAATTATAGCATGATTTTCTACAATCGTCAAGCGTTTCCGCAAAATGGATTTTTATTCTTTCAAGTCGTATTCCTTTTCCCGTTTTTTCCAGTAAACCACGGGAAATTCGACCGTTTTCCATCATTTGCAACAGGGGCGACCGCAGATGCGGCCGCCCCTGTGACGGTTCATCAGATCGTGAGAAAGCGATCAGTCTTCAAAGCTGGGGATCTCCTCCGCAGGGGACGCCGTCTCCGCATCCGGCACCAGCGTCTTTGCAAAGGTGTGATATGCCGCCAAACCGGTACCGGCAGGGATCAGCTTGCCGATGATGACATTTTCCTTCAAGCCCACCAGACGGTCGCTCTTTCCCTTGAT
Organism: uncultured Oscillibacter sp.; assembly: GCA_964553905.1. GTDB lineage: Bacteria > Bacillota > Clostridia > Oscillospirales > Oscillospiraceae > Oscillibacter. The sequence goes on along the minus strand of CAZKMN010000023.1, from coordinate 1,592 downwards.
GGCGGCCTCGGTCAAAACCTTGGTCGTCTCTTGGAAGGAAGCGGCAGAGAGGAAGGAATCCGTGGCGAGGGAGGCCTTGGTGATACCCATCAAAAGCTGGGTGCCCGCAGCATAGCGCAGCATCTCGCCGTCCTCGCGCCGCTCACCGGCGGCATTGCGACGGTCGATCTCCTCGTTGGCGTCCTCCAGATCCAGCAGATCCACCATGGACCCGTCCAGAAGCTTGGTATCTCCCGCATCCTCCAGACGGACCTTACGCATCATCTGACGGACAATGACTTCGATATGCTTATCGTTGATGTCAACGCCCTGCTGACGATACACGCGCAAAACTTCCTGAATGAGGTAGTTGTACACGGCATCGGCTCCGCGAATGCGAAGGACATCGTGGGGGTTCAGTGCGCCGTAAGTGAGCTGCATACCGGCGGGGATCACGTCGCCGTCCTTCACCTGCAACCCGGTGTGGGGCACAGAATAGGAGCGGGTGTCGCCGTCGTCTGCGGTGACGATGATATTCAAGAGACTGCCCTTGGTCGCCTCTTCAAACTTGACCTTGCCGGCGATTTCCGACAGCGTGGCCATTCGCTTGGGCTTGCGAGCCTCGAACAGTTCCTCAACGCGGGGAAGGCCCTGCGTGATGTCGCCGCCGGCCAGACCGCCGGTATGGAACGTACGCATGGTCAACTGGGTGCCGGGTTCGCCGATGGACTGAGCGGCAATGATGCCGACTGCCTCGCCGGGGCCCACGGGCTTGGATGTGGCCAAGTTCATGCCGTAGCACTTGGCGCAAACACCGCTGTGGGCCTTGCAGGTGAGGACCGTGCGGATCATGACCGTGGGGTGTCCGCCCTCAGCGGGATCAAAGGCGCAGCGATCGCCGGGCCGATGGTTTTCCTGAATCCAGCGACGGGTTTCCAAAATCTTGGCGTCGCTTTCCAGCATCATGCGGGTGTTGGGCACCAGCAGCTCGCCGGTCTCTGCGTCCACCACGCTGCCCACGAGGAAGCGGCCGCGGACACGGTCGGAGAATTTCTCGATCACCTGTCCGTTTTCGCTGATCTCGGAGACCTTGATGCCGTGGCTCACGTGGCAGTCCTCTTCGCGGATGATGACGTCCTGAGAGACGTCCACCATGCGGCGGGTCAGATAGCCGGAGTCAGCGGTACGAAGTGCGGTATCGGCCAGACCCTTACGGGCGCCACGGCTGGAGATAA
>CAZKMN010000023.1:0-368 GCA_964553905.1 uncultured Oscillibacter sp. | reverse complement strand
CGCGGTCAGGCCTTCGCGGTAGTTTGCCTTGATGGGGATTTCAATGGTCTTACCGGCGGTGTTGGCGATCAGGCCACGCATACCGGCCAGCTGACGGATCTGCTTCATGGAGCCACGGGCGCCGGAATCCGCCATCATGAAGATGGGGTTATAGCGGTCCAGATTCTCCTGCAAGGCGTCAGAGACTTCGTTGGTGGTCTTTTCCCAGACCTGCACCACTTGCTTGTAGCGCTCGTGGTTGGTCATAAAGCCCATCTTATACTGATTTTCAATGTCCAGAACCTTTTGCTCGGTGGCCTTTACCAGCTCATATTTCACAGGAGGCACCGTCATATCGGCAATCGACACGGTGATGGCAGCCTGCGTGG
>CAZKMN010000022.1:0-14708 GCA_964553905.1 uncultured Oscillibacter sp. | reverse complement strand
AACGTCACAAAGCAAAAGACGTATTTGCCCAGATAGTGCGCCCACATGCCCACGGGTTTTTCCCGCCCAAGGCTCATCTGCTGGCGGGCAAAGTCGGTGCCCATGACCCAAAACAGAAGCACGGCGGAAATCAGAGCGCCCACCGGGATGATGTAAATGGACACCGCGTCCATCCACACGCTCACCACGTCGCCGTTTTCAATAAACAGGCCCACCACGGCGGCTACGCCAACCACCACGGCGCTGGCCTTGACCCGGGACAGCCCAAGCCGCTGCTGCAAGGCCTCAATGGGGGTTTCAAACAGGTTCACGATGGAGGTAAGTCCCGCAAACAACACGGCCACAAAGAAGATGATGGCAATGATCCGTCCGCCGGCAATGCTCTGGAAAATGGCGGGCAGAGTGATGAACATCAGCGGAGGGCCGGAAGCGGGGTCCAGTCCAAAGGCAAACACGGCGGGAATGACCACCATGGAAGCCAGCAACGCCGCCAGCGTGTCGAAAATAGCGATGCGTCTGGCGCAGGTCACGGCGTCCTCTTTTGCGTCCAGATAGGACCCGTAGACCACGGTGCCGGACCCTGCCAGCGACAGGGAGAAGAAGCACTGGCCCAACGCGTAAATCCAAGTTTCAGGCTTTGCGAGGTATTCCCAGCGGGGGATGAACAGATATTTGTAGCCCTCGCCCGCGCCGGGCAGAAACGCCACACGGACGGCCATGATGAGAAACAGAAGGAAAAACAGCGGCATCATGACCTTGTTGATTTTTTCAATGCCGCCGCTGACGCCCGCCACCATGACCACAAGGGCGATGGCCAGACCCAGCATGTGCCAGAACACGCTGCCGAAGTTGCCCACAATGGCTCCGAAATAGGCGCCGGTGTCGCCCACCAGAGCCGAGCCGGTCACAGATCCGGCGGTGTAGCGCAGCACCCACGCGATGACCACGGCATACCCGATTCCGATAGCCAGAGAGCCGATGACCGGAATGATGCCGATGTCCCGCAGGGGTTTGCCCTTTTCCGTCAGCGCCTTGCGAAATGTGCCCAGCGGCCCGGTGCGGCCCCAGCGACCGAATACGATTTCGCCCGATACGCCTACCATGCCCAGAAAAATTGCAATCACCAGATACGCCACAATGAATGCGCCGCCGCCGTATTTGGCGGCACGATAGGGAAATGCCCACACGTTGGCCATGCCGACTGCGGAGCCGATACAGGCCAGAATGAATCCCCAGCGATCGCTGAATTGGTCCCGCGGCTGGGTCGCGGTCTGTTGTTTGCTCATGCTGTGCGCCCCTCTCGTTGTTTCTCGTATTGTTCCCGTCGGGAACGGGTCTTGGTTTGTGCTGTTTTTAGCTTAGCGTGACGGCGGGAAAAGGTCAATTCGCTGCGCTGTTAAAGCAACTGCCGTCTACGTTAAGGATATGCAAATCTCCTGGGTTCAGAAGAATATTTTCAATAAAACTGGGCGTTTTAACTAAAAATAAACACACTTTAGGCGCAGACGCCCCGCCTCCTGCGCTTTTTGGCGGGGAAGCACAAAAAAGGGAGGCGGTTTCCACGGACTACCGTGAAAATCGCCTCCCTCCCGGGGACTTACCGCGTCAGTGAGATCGCGTTGACGGGGCAACCGCCCGCAACGTCAAAAACCCGGGTGCGCCACTGCGGTTCCGGCTGGCAAAGGACGGTGGAAACGCCGTTTTCCAACCGAAAGACCGCGGGCGCTGTCGCCGCGCACATGCCGCAGCCGATGCACTTGCCGGAATCGACAAAAACCTGCATCCAAGCGCCTCCTCTCCAATGGTTCCATTGTACCCGCTTGCGCCCGGGGACGCAAGATGAAACCTTTTTCCGTTGCGCTGCGTCTAAAAAAAGTATGGCAAGGCATGGGAGCATTTCCGAATATTCCTGCGTGTTTGTTTCCGGTTTGAGATTTACTTTGGAAGTGCTTTGTGATATTCTGATAGACGTTATGTAGACCATTGGAGCTTTTTTTGGAGGCACATATGAAAAAATTCCTGCATCGTACCGGTTCTCTCTTCCTCGTTTGCGCGCTACTTTGCTCCGCGGGGATCAACGCCTTGGCGTCAGACGCCCTCGGCGACGATCTGACGGAGCGCGACACGCTGCTCAACGAGGCCACGGCCCTTTCTACCAACGTGTTTTGGAGCACATCCTACTCCGATCTGCGTACGGAAAATCTGATTACGTATACGCCCAACGAGCGCGTGACGCCCATCGTCACCTATGGCGGCGTACTCACGGCCTGCAACACGATCTCCGCCACTGCCAAGGCGCTGGAGAGTCAGGGCCACCGCGTGGTGGCGGGCATCAACGGCGATTTTTATAATGTCGGCACCGGACTGCCCATCGGCCTTGTGATGACGGACGGTCAGATCCGCAGCAGCGACGGCGGATACTACGCCATCGGCTTTCGCAAGGACGGCACCGCCGTTCTGGGAAAGCCCGGCGTGAAGGTCACGGCGGATCTGGGCTATCAGGCCACGGATTCCGCCGGATATTCCACGCAGGTTATCCGCCAGCTCACCGGGATCAACAAGGCCCGTGTGTCCACCGGCGGGATCTATCTCTATACATATGACTTTAACGGCAAGCACACCACCGGCAACACGGAGCCGGGCGTGGACGTGCTTTGCACGATTCAGGACGGGGCGCTCTCCATCGGAGACGCACTCACCGTCACGGTGGATCAGGTGATGGAGGCGTCCTCCGCCACGGCGATCGGCCCCAATCAGGTCGTGCTGTCGGTCAATCTGAAGTCCACCCCGTACTTCATCGATGCGGTGCGGAACCTGCCGATTGGCACCACCGTCACGTTTTCCGCCACGGCTGCGGACAGCCAGTGGGACGATGTGGAAAACGCCGTGGGCGCGCTGTATTCTCTGGTGGAGAACGGCGGCGTGGTCAGCGGGCTTCCCAAGGATGTGAACCCCCGCACCGCCGTGGGCCAAAAGGCCGACGGAACGCTGGTGTTTTATACGATCGACGGTCGTAAGTCCGGCCATTCCATCGGTGCGTCCATGACGCAGGTCGCGGCGCGGCTTATTGAGCTGGGCTGCGTGAGCGCCATGTGTCTGGACGGCGGCGGGTCCACCACTCTCACCGTCACAGAGCCGGATTCCACAGCTGCAAAAACGGTCAACACGCCCTCCGGCGGCAGAGAACGGGCCGTCAGCAACCAGATTTTTCTGGTGGCAAACAACGAGGGAACGGACAACCTCAGCCATTTTTATGTAAACGCGGACCACCCTTACGTTCTGGCGGGCAGCAAGGTGAATATCTCCGCCTCCGCCGTGGATACCAATTATATCCCCATGGAGCGCTCCTGCGATCTGGACGCCGACGCAGGCAGTCTGGACGGTCACGTGCTCACCACGCCGTCCTCCGGCGGCACCGTCACCGTCACGGCTGAGGGCGGCGGAAAGAGCGGCTCGACGCAGGTCTATGCCGTCACAGAGCCGGATTCCATCACGGTCCGCAGCGGGGCTGCTGCTGTGTCGGAGCTGAGCGTCGCGCCCGGCACCTCCGCCGCGCTCACGGCCTCCGCCCTGTATCGCCATCAGGCACTCAAGGCGGACCCGGAGGCCTTCACTTGGTCGGTCAGCGGGAACATCGGCACGGTCAGCCCCAGCGGTGTGTTCACCGCCACCGCCCCGGGAACCGGTGTTCTGACCGTCTCCGCCGGCGGAAAGAGCGCGCAGGTGCAGATCACGGTTTCCAAGATTGCTCTTGCCACCGTGGAAGATTTTGAGCGCAGCGATCTCTTTACCCTCTTTACCGACACCGGCAGCGGCCTTTCCATGACGCAGGCCACGGATGCCGAGCATGTCCGGATGGGACGCGGCGCGGGCAAGCTCGCTTACGCCCTCAGCGCAGACGGAACTGCCATGCTGGCGTCCTACCGCTCCTTCTCCAGCGTGTATTCCAGATTGAATCTCTGGGTCTACGGCGACGGCTCCGGCAATACCCTCTCCCTGCTGACCTCCGACGGCGGAATGGAGACGGCGACGGAAGCCGCGGTGCTGGACTTCACCGGCTGGCGGCAGATCAGCGTGGCGCTGCCTGCGGGGACCAGTGTGCTCACCGGGCTGAAGATTTCCGGCGTGCCGGTGTTCAGCGTGGATGAGATGGGCTATGAGACGGTGACGTATCCCAACGGCGTGGGTGCGGTCTATCTCGACGAGATCGTCGCGTCTTACGGCGACATTGTGGACGGTGCGGCTCCTGTGGTCACAGCCGCGCTGGACAGCGAGGGCTGGAACGTCACCGGCGTGGTCCGCGATGCGGTGGACGATGTGCCGGCGAAAACCGCCGTCTCGGTCCGCTGCAACGGAAAGACCATGGACTTTTCCTACGATGCGGTCAAGGGCACGCTCACGGTAGCGCTGCCCGAAACTGCGGAGAGCCACGAGGCCATGCGGGTGACCGTCACCGCCAAGGACGCCTCGGGCAACATTGCGCGGGCGTCTGTGGATGTGCCCTCCAGCGTGAGCGGTCATAAATTTACGGATATCGAGGAATATTGGGCCGCGCCCTATGTGGACCATCTCTATATCACGGGGATCACCACGGGCTATGAGGACGGCTCCTTCCGCCCCAATCAAAAGATCACTCGGGTCCAGTTTTCCGTGATGCTCTATCGCTATCTGGGTCTGGACGAGAGCCGGTATACCGATGTGACGCTGCCCTTTGCGGACACCGCGTCTATCCCGGAATACGCGCAAAAGGCGGTGAAGGCGCTGTATACCGAGGGCGTCATCAACGGCTCTACCGGAGCGGACGGGAAGATCTATTTCCATCCCGGCAACAGCCTCACCCGGGCGCAGGCCGCCACCATGCTGGGCCGGACGCAGGAAAAGGGCTATGCCCTCTCCGCCCTGACCTTCACGGACGCTGCCTCCATTCCCAGCTATGCCACATACTACATTCAAACCATGACGGCTCAGGGAATTTTAGGCGGCTATGAGGACGGCACGTTCCGTCCCTCCGCGCAGATCACCCGGGGTCAGATGGCGAAAATCCTCTATCATCTGCTTTAAAAACGCTCCCCGGAGGGCTTTGCCCCTCCGGGGGCTTCCTGTTTTTCACCGGGCAAACCGGTTGCATCCGGAGAAAAAGCGTGCTAAAGTGAAGCTATCTTGTCGGATTTCCCGGGAAAAGGAGCGAACCGTATGCAAAGTTATTCTGCGGGCCAGTGGGTGCTGCTGTTTTTCTTTTACTGCTTTTGCGGCTGGGTCTGGGAGAGCTCTTATGTCTCCCTGCGCCAGAGACGGTGGGTCAACCGGGGGTTCCTCCGGGGTCCCCTGCTGCCGATTTACGGCTCTGGGGCCATTTTGATCCTGTTTGTCACGCTGCCGGTGGAAACCAGCTTGCCGCTGGTGTATCTGTTGGGCATGACAGCCGCCACGGCGCTGGAATACGTCACCGGCGCGGTGATGGAGCGGCTCTTTCAGGTGCGTTATTGGGACTATTCCAAGCAGTGGTGCAATCTGCACGGATATATCTGCCTGACAAGCTCCGTGGCATGGGGCTTTTTTTCCATCGTGCTTGTGCGCTTTCTCCATCCTCCGGTGGCCCGGCTGCTGGCGGACGTGCCCGCGCTCTGGGTGGACCCGGCGGCATTTGCCCTGACCGCTGTTTTCACCGTGGACGCTGTCCGGTCTGTGGAGGCCGCTTTGGATCTGCGGGAGATTTTGACCAAGCTGACCGAGGAAAACGAGGATCTGCGCCGCCTTGCCAAACGGGCGGAGGTGGCCGCCGCCTTTGCCGAGGAGGATTTGCGCCGGTTCCGGGAGCGGACCGAGGTGGAAAAGCTGCTGCTGCGTAGTCGGCTGGATTCCCAGATGCAGCAGCATGCGACCCGCCGCGCACAAAAGGCCGGAGAGCGCCGCAGCGCTGTGGAAGAGACGCTGCGCCGCCGCACGACCGCCAAGCTTCAGGCGCTGCGCGCCATTGGAGAGACGCTGGAAAATGCCCGGGACCACTTGCAGGAGAGCGTGGATTTGCCTGCCCTCAAAGCGGAGCTGGGCGAGGCGATCGAGGCGCTCCACGCCCGGGAATCCGCCATCCGCGCCCGGTCGGAGAAAACCTATCGCCGGGCCGTTCGGATTTTGCGAGCCAACCCCTCCGCCCGGTCCAAGGGCTTTGAAGAGGTGCTGGAAACCCTGCGTAAACTGGGCGACCGGGACTAAAACGCAACCTGTATGCGGGGGCGCGGGCGGTGTTCCCCTTTGCGGGAATGCCGATCCATAACCATGTCGATCGCTTTGCGAAAGACGACCCTGCGAAAAAGCCGCGGAAACGTTGCGTTTCCGCGGCTTGAGCCTTGTCACCTAAGGCTTTTGGGGCAAGCTGAGAAGCAATTTCCCCGACGTACAGACGTTGAATTACCGCATAGCGGCAAGAGAAGCCACCCTGGGGGTGCGCCGCCGTGAAAAACGGATTTCAACGTTTCGTCGCCCGGCGGTGAACGGAGCTATGCGGAGAAAACGGAACGATCACCGCGCCGCCCTTGAAAAAAAGAAAAACACCCCGTTGGGGGTGTTTTTCTTTTTGGAGCGGCTGATGGGAGTCGAACCCACCTATGCAGCTTGGGAAGCTGCCGTTCTACCGATGAACTACAGCCGCGAGTTTTTAAAGACGAGGGTTATTATAGCAGACCTTTTCAAAATTTGCAAGATGAAAAATACGGCCTTGGCATGAATGTCCCTCGCAGCTCATAGAGTTGAACAACGTTGCAAAGGGGGATCACCATGAGAAAAGGAATTGCGCTGCTGCTGGCTCTTTTGGTGCTGGGGACCAGCGTCCGGGCCATCGAGGTGTCCGCGCCCTCGGCGCTGCTGATGGAAAAAGAGACAGGCACCATTCTCTTCGCCAAGGACGAACATGCCAAGCTGGAGCCAGCCAGCGTCACGAAAGTGATGACGTTGCTGCTGACCATGGAGGCCATCGACAGCGGACTTCTCACCTATGACACCATGGTCACCGCCTCGACCCACGCCTGCTCCATGGGCGGAAGTCAGATCTGGCTGAAGGAAAATGAGCAACTGTCCGTAAGCGACATGCTCAAGGCGGTTTGCGTCGTCTCCGCCAACGACTGCGCGGTGGCGCTGGCGGAGCAGATTGCCGGCAGCGAGGACGCTTTTGTGGAGCGGATGAACAAGCGGGCGGCGGAGCTGGGGATGCAGGATACCACCTTTTTAAACGCCACGGGACTGCCTGCGGAGGGCCATGTGACCTCTGCCTATGACATTGCGCTCATGAGCCGGGAACTCATTTTGCACCACCCGGATCTTCGCAAGTACACCACGCTCTGGATGGATTCCCTGCGAGGCGGCACATCGGAGCTGGTCAACACCAATAAGCTCATCCGCTTTTATGAGGGGGCCACGGGGCTGAAAACCGGCTCCACTGACTCGGCGCTCTACTGTCTCTCCGCCACGGCGGAGCGGGACGGCATGGAGCTTATTTCCGTCATCATGAAGGGGGCCACCTCCGCCCAGCGCTTTGAGGACGCCAAGACCCTTTTGAATTACGGCTTTTCCACCTACACGCTCAAGATCATCACGCCGGAGACGCCGCTGGCCCCGGTGTCCGTGACGCTGGGCACGCAAGCCACCGTTCAGCCGGTTTTGGGGGAGGGCAGCGCGCTGCTGCTGGAAAAATCCCGGGCCGGAGAGCTGACGCAATCCGTGGAGCTGCCGTCGGCTGTGGCGGCGCCGGTGGCGAAGGGCGATCGGCTGGGGACGCTGCGCGTCACCGCGGGAGAGGGAATCGAGGCAGAAATTCCCCTTTTAGCCGGGGAAGAGGTGCCCAGAATCACCTTTTTGCAAATGCTGGGGCGGGTGCTGCAACTGGCGTTTCTGGCGGGTTGACCGCCGGAGACAAAAGACGGTTTTTCGCTCTTGCCCGGGGCGCAAAGAAATGCTATACTGTCCCCAATGAATGGAAGTAGGCGCCGGGTGAACCGGCCTACAAAAGAAAGGACCTGTTGTCATGCTGGATGTCAAGCTGTTTCAAATGAAGTCGTTTTTGCCGATGCCCTATGAAGAGGCGCTGGCGCCCCGCCTGAAGCGCGCCCATGAAAAGCTACAATCCGGCAGCGGCGCAGGCGGAGAGTTTACCGGCTGGGTCCACCTGCCCCGGGACTTTGACAAAGAGGAGTTTGCCCGCATCCAGACGGCTGCCGCCCGCATTCGCCAGAGCGCCAAGGCCCTTGTGGTCATCGGCATCGGCGGGTCCTATCTGGGCGCTCGCGGCGTGATCGACTGCCTGTGCTCCCCGAATTACAACCTGAAAAAGAAAGACACGCCCAACATCTACTTTGTGGGCAACGGCCTTTCCGCCGACGCGCTGCAAGAGGTTTTGGATCTGGTGTCGGACGTGGATTTTGCCGTCAACATCATCTCCAAATCGGGAACGACCACCGAGCCTGCCGTGGCGTTTCGCTTCTTCCGCGCCGCACTGGAGAAAAAGTATGGACCCGAGGGGGCCAAAAGCCGCATTTTCGCCACCACCGACCGCGCGCGGGGGGCGCTGAAATCCCTTGCAGACGCGCAGGGGTGGGAGAGCTTCGTGGTGCCTGACGATGTGGGCGGACGCTATTCCGTCCTGACCGCCGTGGGCCTTTTGCCCATTGCGGTGACCGGCGTGGACATCACCCGGCTCATGCAGGGCGCGGAGGACATGATGGTTCAGTGTCAGGAGGCGTCCTTCGCCTGCCCGGCGTGGCGCTATGCCGCCATCCGTTACGAGCTGTATCGCTCCGGACGGTCTGTGGAGCTGCTGGCCTGCTATGACCCCGCCTTCCGCTTTATGCTGGAGTGGTGGAAGCAGCTCTTTGGCGAGAGCGAGGGCAAGGAGGGCAAGGGATTGTTCCCCGCCAGTGTGGAATTTACGGCGGACCTCCATTCCATGGGCCAGTATATTCAAGAGGGCAAGCGCCTCATGTTCGAGACGGTGGTGCGTCTGGGCGCATCGGAAAACAGCCTGTGTGTTCCCGCGGATGACGGCGATGGCGACGGGCTCAATTTTCTGGCCGGAACGGACATGGACGTGATCCGGGACCGCGCCATGGAGGGAACGCTGCTGGCCCACACTGAGGGCGGCGTGCCCAACATCATTGTGGAATCCGATGGCAAGACCCCCGAGGCGCTGGGGCAGCTTATCTATTTCTTCGAGTATGCCTGCGGCCTTTCGGGATATTTGCTGGACGTGAATCCCTTTGACCAGCCGGGCGTGGAGGCCTATAAGAAAAATATGTTTGCCCTTCTGGGCAAGCCGGGATATGAAGCGCGCAAAAGCGAGCTGGAGGCAAAGCTCAAGGGCTGATTGCCGACGGTTTCCACCTTGCCGAAAATGCCCTGTCCGGAGCTTGCGGACCATTTGACCACGGGAGTGGGCGGGCGCTTTGCCCCCGTTCCCACCTTTTCCAAAAGCAAATTTTGAAAAAGGAGCGTGTCCGGAAGGGACTTTTGGCCCGCCTGCTGTGCGGGGGACAGGTCGGCGGATGCGGCGTGGAGAAACGGGCCGGTGACACGGCCGAAACAGGAAAGAGGAAAGACGGCCGCAATTTTTCGCGGCCGTCTTTGCGCTGCTGTCAATGTTACAATATGAACAAAGTTTAAAGTTGCTTTTCTCCATTGTTTTTTCCCGAGGAATATGCTATGCTGAAGCCAGCAAATATCCTCTCCCACGACGATTCTATTTGACAGGAGTGATTTGATATGGTCAGACTTATTATGGGCGTGAAGGGCTCCGGAAAGACCAAGCAGCTCATCGAACTGATCAACAACGCGGCGAAGGACGAGCCCGGCAACGTGGTTTGCATCGAGGCCAACCGCAACATGACCTACGACATCCACTATCATATCCGCTTGATCGATGCTCAGGAATACAAACTGGGCAGCTATGATCTGCTGCGCGGCTTTATCAGCGGCCTTTACGCCGGGAACTACGATATTTCCCATGTGTTTATCGATAATCTTTGCAAGATCGTCGGCGGGGAAGTGAGCGGCGAGACAGAGGCGTTCCTCAACTGGCTGGATGCGTTCGGCGAGCGGAACAACATCAAATTCACCACCACGGTCAGCGCGGACCCGTCCGCTGCGACCGATGGTATGCAGAAATTCCTCTAAACATTCCGATTTAAAAACCATGGAGACGGACAAGCCGTCTCCATGGTTTTTTTCTCTCAAGGTTCTGCTTCGCTCAGCGCACGCTCCGTCTCTGTTGTCAGGGAGGAAAGGTCGCTGAGACACAGCTCGCCAACGCCGAACAGCGTGGCCAACTGGCGGCGCTCCCGCATGGAGTCACTGTCCAGATACCACACCACCGCGTCGCCGCCCTGCGCGTCCTGATAGGTGGCGTACGCGCAGGCATAGCGCTTTGCGTAATACGCGTGCGTGTTGTGGGACTCTGCCAGCAGCGCCTCCGCTTCCTGCGCGGAAAGGGCCGCGCCCTGCTTTCCGTTTTTCCACACGGAGGCGGTGGTGGGAATCAAGAGGGAGAGCTTGTCTGCATCCACTGTATTCCGCAGCTCTGCCAGCGCGTAGTAGACCTCCTCCAGCGGCTGCACCGGGGCGGTGGGGAATTCCCCGCTCTCCGGCTCGTAATCCGCCACCCGCACGATGAGCCGGTCCGCCTGTGCGCTCAGGGCGGCGTAGTCATAGGCGTCAAACGTCCGACCCTGCCAGGCCGGGGCCTCCACGGTCACAAAGAGGAGCTTTTCCCCCAGCACCTTTCGCAGCTCCCCCACCAGCGCTGTGAGCGCCTGCCGCCGGTTGTCCGGCAGCTTGGGCAGATCCAGCATCAGCCCGTCATATCCGCCCTCGTCCACCGCGTTGTAAAGCGCCGCGGCCTTGCCGGAATTGTCGCCGTCCAGCACGGAGGAGAGCGCTGTCACCTGCAAGAGCGCCTTGCCGCCGGCGGCGTGAATCTGCTGGCGCAAGGTGGCGGCAGATTCCTCGTCGGGCAGAAAGACCGCCCCATGACGCAGGAGGCGTCCCCCGGAGATCGCCACGGCGGAAGCGCCCTTTTGAAGCGACTGCCCCGGGGCAAGAATCCCCGTCAGGTTGGGCGGAGACGCATGGAGCTTGTCGTAAAGCCGCACGAGAATGACGGCCGCCTGTTCCCGGGTGGCGGTGCGATCGGGGGAAAACGTCGTGGAGGAGGTGCCGCTCACAAGGCCCAGCTCATAGGCCATGGAGAGGTAACCGCTGCCCGTGTCCACATCCGTAAAGGGCATGGGCAAATCCTGCGCCAGTCCTGCGATGGCGCCGTAGCCCAATGCCCGAACCAGCATCACAGTGAGCTCCTCCCGGGTGATGGGGTCCCAGGGGCGAAAGGCGTCGGACTGCAAGGTCACGGCCCCGTGTGCATAGGCGGTGGAAATTGCGTCATAGTACCAAAGCGCGGGGTCTTGCACGTCGGAATAGACCGCCGGAGCGTCCGTGACCATCTCCCAGTCAAAAAACCGGCACAGCACCACGGCAAACGCGCCCCGGCTCATCTGCCGTCCCATGCCGAAGCGGTGGGCGCGATCCCCCTGAAAAAGACCCAGCTCCACGGCGCGGGAGATCGCCGGCGCAGCCCAGCTTTTGGCCGGCACGTCGGAAAATACGGCGGCGCTTGCTGGGGGCGGCGCAACGCTTAAAAACGAGACGGTCAGCGCGCAGGCCAGCAGCCGCAGGAACAGCTTTTTCATCACAAGGTCCTCCCGGTAACGGTTTTGAAGAAAATAGTATACCAAAATTTGCCTTCCCCGTCAAATCACCCGCCCATTTGGGGAACGGCCCCGTACAACCTGGCATTTTTCAGCGATTTACAGGGGGATTGGGCGGGTTTGCCCGCTTTTTTTCTTTACCTTTCCAGCCTTGCCTGTTATAATAGATTGGTTATTATATCGGATTCTCTTCGGACTGCGGGCTTTGCCGGGCAGCGCGAGGACGCCGGTGGAAAGGAGGGCAGCGGCCTGATGAAATTTCAAAAATGGAACATCGGCACGGCCAGAGAACAGGACGTTGCCCTTTTGCAAAGCGCGGGATATCCGTACCTGCTCTCCACGGTCCTCTCCGCCCGAGGGGTGGACACGGCGGAATCCGCCGCGGAATTTTTGGAGCGGGATCGGTCGCTGACCCTGTCGCCCAAGCTGCTGCGGGACATGGACCGTGCGGTGGAGCGCATCTCCCGGGCGCTGGCTGACGGGGAGACTATCGCCGTTTTCGGCGATTACGATGTGGACGGCATCACCTCCACGGTGCTGCTGATCGATTACCTGAAAAGCTGCGGCGCGTCGTGCCTGCGGTATATCCCCCGGCGGATCGAGGATGGCTACGGCCTCTCCTGCGAGGCGATTCGGGGTCTGCACGAGCAGGGCGCCACGCTGATGATCACCGTGGACTGCGGCGTCACCGGCAATGAAGAGGTGGCGTTTGCCGCCTCGCTGGGGATGGATGTGGTGGTCACGGACCACCATGAGTGTCGGGACACGCTGCCTCAGGCCGTGGCAGTGGTGGACCCCCACCGCAGCGACTGCCCGTACCCCTTTAAGCATCTGGCGGGCGTGGGCGTTGCGCTGAAGCTGGTGCTGGCGCTGGGCGGAGAAAACCGGGAGGACGCGCTGTTCGCCCGGTATTGCACGTTGGCTGCCATCGGCACCGTTGCCGACGTCATGCGGATGGAGGGCGAGAACCGCACCATCGTCTCCTGCGGACTGGAGGCGTTGCCCCACACGGATTTTGTGGGCATTCATGCGCTGCTGCGGGAGGCGGGGCTTGCCGGCAAGCCGGTGACCTCCATCCAGATCGGATTCATCCTCTCCCCCCGCATCAACGCGGCGGGACGCATGGGAGAAGCCGATCTGGCGGCGGATCTGCTGGAGACGTCCGACCCCGCCCGGGCGGAGGAGCTGGCCCGCCAGCTCTGTGATCTCAACCGGGAGCGGCAGGCGGTGGAGCAGGCCATCTGCACGGACGCGATTGAAAAGATCCGCTCTTTGCGTAGCGAGGATCGCAGCGCGCTGGTGCTTGCCAGCGAAGCGTGGCATCAGGGCGTGGTGGGCATCGTGGCCTCCCGCCTGAGCGAAAAATATTCCTGCCCCAGCTTTATGATCCACCTCAAGGACGGCTGCGGCAAGGGCTCCTGCCGGTCTTACGGCGGATTTAATCTCTTTTCCGCGCTGGAATCCTGCGCGGATTTGCTGGACGGCTTCGGCGGCCATGAGCTGGCTGCGGGCTTTACCATTCAGGAATCCAAAATCGACGCGTTCCGCGCCCGGATGAATCGCTATGTCCGAACCGCCACCGGCGGCGAGCTGCCTGTCAGCTCGCTGGAGGTGGACGCGGCCATCGCCTGTCCGGGCGATGTGACCTTGAGCGAGGTGGAACATCTCAGCCAACTGGAGCCTTACGGCGCGGGGAATCCCCGGCCCACCTTCGCCCTGCTGGGCGCCACGGTGGACGCCATCCAGTCCGTGGGACAGGGCAAGCACCTCAAGCTGCGCCTTTCCAAGGGGCCCTGCCGGTTTGACGCGATCTTCTTCTCCGTGACGGAGGAGGATTGCGGCATTGCGGCGGGCATGCGCGTGGACGTGGCCTTTTATTTGCAGGCCAACACCTTCCGGGGCGCCACCACGCTGCAATTGCAGCTCATCGACATTCGCCCCTCCCTGACCCCCAGCCGCCACGAGGCGGAGGCGCTGGAGCTGCTGCACCGTCTGGTGGAGGGCGCATCGCTCACGGCTCAGGAAACCGCCCGCCTGAGCGCCTCCCGGGAGCAGTTTGCCTCCGTGTGGATTCCGCTGGAGCATCGGCTCCGGCAGGGCAAGCTGGAGGAGGACGCGCTTCCCTTTTTGCGGCGTCTGGCCGCCACCTCCGGCGGCAGCGAGAGCTTTCTCCGTGCGGCGCTGGCGCTGCGCGTATTTGACGAGCGGGGGCTTTTGTCCCTGCAAGTGGACGGCGACCGGCTGACCATCCGGCTTTTGACCGTTCAGGGTAAGGTGGATCTTTTCGCCTGCCCCTATCTCATGCGGCTGCAAGCGACGACCGCAGACCGGAACCGAGGTGACACGACATGACGATCTCAGAGCAATACGAGCATTTGGAGGCCACGCTCCGCGGCTATAATCCCTCTGCCGACTTTGCACAGATCCGAAGTGCGTTTGAATTTGCCGAAAAGGCCCACGAGGGCCAGCGCCGCAAAAGCGGCGAGCCCTATATCATCCACCCGCTGGCGGTGGCCCAGATCGTGGCGGAGGAGCTGAAGCTGGACTCGGAGTCCATTGAAGCGGCGCTGCTGCATGACGTGATCGAGGACACCGGCACCAACCACGAGCAGCTTGCAAAGCTCTTCTCCCCCACCATTGCCGATCTGGTGGAGGGCGTCAGCAAGCTCACCCGCATCCAGTATGCCACCAAGGAAGACGAGCAGATGGAGAATCTGCGGAAAATGCTCATCGCCATGAGCAAGGACATCCGCGTCATTCTTATCAAAATCTCCGACCGGCTCCACAACATGCGGACCATGGAATACCAGTCCCCCGCCAAGCAAAAGCAAAAATCGCTGGAGACGATGGAGATCTATGCCCCCATCGCCCACCGGCTGGGTATGCAGCGCATGAAGTGGGAGCTGGAGGACCTCTCTTTAAAATATCTGGACCCCATCGGCTATGAGGAGATCGTCTCCAAGC